>JBBSUU010000008.1:0-17949 GCA_038234115.1 Mycobacteriales bacterium | reverse complement strand
TGCATACCGACGCAGATGCCCAGCACCGGACGCCCGCCGGCCAGCCGGCGACCGATGACCCGTTCGCCGCGCACCGCCAGCAGGTCGGCCATACAGGCGGCATAGGCACCTACTCCGGGCACCACCAGGCCGTCAGCTTCTTGAGCCGCGACCAGGTCACTGGTCACCTCGACATCAGCGCCGACTCGCCGAATGGCCTTGGACACCGAGGCGAGATTGCCGGAACCGTAGTCGAGCACGACCACCTTTTTTCGAGCCGTGACCAAGGCGGCACTCAGCCCGTCAGCCACAACACACCTCCGACCGCAGAGCCGATCGCCACAACGGCCAGAATCACCGCGGCCACTTTGGAGTTCTTCCACGTCGAAAACGCACCGGCGCCCAGAAAGCCGGCGAAGCCGAACAGAACAATGGGTTGCCAGGTCACAGCACGCCCTTCGTGGACGGGATGCCGCTGACCCGCACGTCGGGCTCCACCGCTTCGCGCAGAGCCCTGGCCACCGCCTTGTACTGGGCCTCACAGATGTGATGCGGATCGCGGCCATGGATCACCCGCACATGCAAGGCAATCTGCGCGTGAAAAGCCAATGAGTCAAAGACATGTCGGTTCAGCACCACAGGATAGTTATTGCCGACGGTGAAGCCCAGTATCGATTCTGGCTCACCGGTGTGCACCGAGTACGGACGTCCGGAGAGGTCGACCGCCGCATGGGCCAGAGTTTCGTCCATCGGGACGAAGCAATCACCGAACCGGCGGATGCCCGCCTTGTCGCCCAGCGCCTGCCGAATTGCCTGGCCGAGCACGATCGCGGTGTCCTCGACGGTGTGATGGGCATCGATATCGACATCGCCGGTCGATTTGACTGTCAGGTCGAACGAGCCGTGAACGCCGAACGCGGTCAGCATGTGGTCGTAGAACCGAACCCCGGTCGAGATATCAACCTGCCCGGTCCCGTCCAGGTTGATATCAACCAACACGCTCGATTCGCTGGTCACGCGCTCGATGCGGGCAGTCCTATTCACTGTCATGCTCCTTAGTTTCCCTACCTGAAGCAGCCAGCACATCCGCACTGACCTTCAGGAATACGTCATTGTCCCCCGGGGTACCGATGGAAGCACGCAGATAACCCGCGATCCCGAGGTCCCGGATCAAAACGCCCCCGTCCAGGTATCGCTGCCAAGCCTTCGCTGCATCGGAAAAGACGCCAAACAGTACAAAGTTTGCGTCGGAATCCACCACGGTGAATCCCAATTCCACGAGCGCCGCCACCACTCTGATCCGCTCGGAAATCAACAGCGCCACCGACGCCAGGGTGGAGTCGGCATGACGCAGCGCCGCCCGCGCAGCGGCCTGGGTCAGCACCGAAAGGTGATAGGGCAACCGCACCAACTGCAATGCATCAACGACCGCCGGCGCCGCGGCCAGATAGCCCAGCCGGCCACCGGCAAAGGCAAAGGCCTTTGACATCGTCCGAACCACCAGCACGCGGTCCGGGAATTCATCGATCAGTTCGATTGCCGACGGCTGCGCGGAGAATTCGGCATAGGCCTCGTCCACCACCACCATCGACTTGCAGGCCTGCACAATCCGCCGGATATCGGCCAACGGCAACGACGCCCCGGTCGGGTTGTTCGGACTGGTGATGAACAAGACGTCCGGATTGTGATCTGCCACCAGTTCGACAGCGGCCGGTACATCAATGCTGAAATCAGCAAGGCGCGGCATCTGCAACCACTGGGTCTGAGTTCCGGCAGCGATGATGGAATGCATGGAATAGGACGGAATGAACCCCAGAGCAGATCGTCCGGGCCCGCCGAAAACCTGCAGGATTTCCTGCAGGATCTCATTCGATCCGTTTGCTGCCCAGACGTTTTCCACGCCCAACTCGATACCGGTCGCTCGCGTCAGGTATGCGGCCAAGTCGCTGCGCAGGGCAATGGCATCCCGATCCGGATACCGGTGCAGATCAACGGCCGCCGCCTGCACCGCTGCGGTCAAGTCGGACACCAGCGCAGCCGATGGCGGAAAAGGGTTTTCGTTCACATTGATCTGAACCGGGGTCGAGAGCTGCGGTGCACCATAGGGCTTTTGGCCGACGAGATCGGCGCGCAGCGGTAGGTCCGCCAATCTTGCCCGGTCCCCGATCATGGACTCACCTTCAAAAAACGCGCCGAGACCGCTTCGCCATGAGCCGGCAGGTCCTCGGCCGCGGACAACGCCAGCACGTGATCGGCCACCGCTGCCAAGGCCGGTTTGTCATAGGTGATCACCTGGACCGAGCGAAGAAAGGTGGTCACATTCAGTCCGGACGAGAATCGGGAATTACCGGAAGTGGGCAACACGTGGTTGGAACCGGCGCAGTAGTCGCCGACCGAAACCGGCGAGTACGCACCGACAAAGATCGCCCCGGCATTGTGAATACGAGCGGCGACTACGGAAGCGTCAGCCGTCTGGATCTCCAGGTGTTCGGCGCCGTAGGCATTCGCCACCGCAATCGCATCCTCGAGACAAGCCACCAGGACGGTGCCGGATTGACGACCGGCCAGCGCGATCTCGACCCGCTCGCGGTGTTTCGTCGAAGCCACCCTGATCTCCAATGCGGCGTCGACCGCGTCTGCGAGTGCAGCAGAAGTGGTAATCAGCACGGCGGATGCCAACGGGTCATGCTCGGCCTGCGAGATCAGGTCGGCAGCGAGATGAATCGGATCGGCGGTATCGTCGGCAACGATGGCGATCTCGGTGGGACCGGCCTCGGAATCAATCGCCACCGTGCCGCGCAAAAGCCGCTTGGCAGCAGTGACGTACACATTGCCGGGTCCGGTGATGACATCCACGCCGGGGATGACGGTTCCGTCGGTGTCGACAGCCCCGTAACCGAGCAGCGCGATTCCCTGGGCGCCACCGGCGGCATAGACCTCATCGATACCGAGCAGGGCGCAAGCGGCCAGCACGTTGGGGTCCGGCCAACCGCCATTGCTCTGCTGCGGCGGCGAGGTGACGGCAATGGCGGCCACACCGGCAACCTGGGCCGGAACCACGTTCATCACGACACTGGACGGATACAACGCCAACCCGCCGGGGACGTACAGGCCGACCCGCTGGACCGGTATCCAGCGCTGACCGACAGTGCCACCCGGCGCAATCTCGGTTGTCGACTCGACCGGCAGTTGCGCGGCGTGGCCGACGCGGGCCCGATTGATGGATTCGGTCAGAGCGTCTCGAACTGCCGGATCCATGGTGGCAAGGGAGGAAGCGATGACATCGACGGGAACCCGCAGTGTCGCCGGCCGGACGCCATCGAAGCGGTCGGAGGCCTCCAGCACCGCCTGCGCACCACGAACCCGGACGTCATGGACCAAGTCGGCTACGGTCGCGGCGGCGGTCGCAGTGTCCAATTCACCCCTGGGTAGCACCGAACGCACATCGCCGAGTCCGGCACGCAAATCAATCCGCTTCAACTTCATGTGTCAAGGGTATTGGACGTCGGGCACCTCGTTAGACTTCGGTATGACCATCACCGAGGGCCAGGACCTCCTGGAGCGCCGCGAAATCATTCGACAGCTGGTGCTCAAGGACGGTTACGCCCGGATCGAAGATCTGGTCAGCCAACTCGGAGTCAGCCTGATGACGGTGCACCGGGATCTGGATGCGTTGTCCCATCAAGGATATTTGACCAAGATGCGCGGCGGTGCGACAGCCAACCCGTCGGCTCTGTTGGAAGCCCGGGTACCCGAGCGAATCAGCCAGGGCAAGAAATTGAAAATAGCAATCGCCGCACACGCGGCGAAATTGTTGACCCCGGGACAGACCGTCTTCCTCGATGACAGCACCACGGCGATGGCGATGGCGCCGCATCTGATCGCGGCTTCTCCGATTACGGTGGCGACCAACTTCCTGCCACTGATCTCGAAGCTGGCCGGGGTTGCCGGCATCGAGCTATTCGTCATCGGCGGTCAGTACTACCCGGTCCCCGAGGCCTGTTTCGGGTCACGCACGATCGATGCGATCAAACATCTGCGAGCGGATTTGGCGATCATGTCGACCACCGGAATCAGCGCGTTGTCCTGCTACCACCGCAGTGAGATGACGGTGGACACCCGCAAGGCGTTCATGCAGAATTCCGCCGCAAGTGTGCTTCTGACCGATCACGCGAAATTTGGCCGGCCGGCCCCACATCTGTTGTGCCGCTTGAGTGATTTTGATTTGGTCATTACTGATAACGGCATCGATACCGAAGGCCGCGCCGAACTCGACGCGGCCGGTATCAAACTGGAAGTGGCCGGTAGCTAACTGCCATCAGAGGACGGCGGTTACCTGATCCGCAGGCCGGTCTCGGGATCGAACAGGTAGACCCGATCCGGTCGGGCGTTGAAACGAACCCGATCGGTAACCGACCAGACCTCATCCGGCGGGGTCTGCACAACCACCGGCTCGTCCAAACCACCGACCGCCAGGGTGCCGAGGGCGTTCTCGAGCAGATTTTCGATCACCAGCACCTCGCCGACCAAGGCCGGGCCATCGGCCGCGGCCCGTCGACAATCCTGTGGTCGCACCCCCACCGACACCTTGCTGCCCGCAGTGGGGGTGGAAGCCGAAGTGATCAGCACACTCTCGGTTCCGATTCGAACTGCGACCTCACTACCGCTGCGCTCGATGACCCCATCCATCATGTTGATCTTCGGCTCACCGACGAAGTCGGCCACGAACTTGTTGGCCGGATCATCAAAGATCTCATCGGGCGTGCCGAACTGCTGGATGATACCGCCGTCCATCACGGCCATTCGATCGGCCAGGCTCAGCGCCTCCAGTTGATCGTGGGTGACAACGATGGTGGTGTAACCGAACTCACGTTGTAGGACCTTCAATTCCCGCCGGACGCGCTGGCGTGCCGAGGCATCCAGGTGTGACAGCGGTTCGTCCAGCAGCAGCACCGGCGGATTGCGCACCAACGCACGGGCCAGAGCAACCCGCTGCTTCTGGCCGCTGGACAGGCCAGCCGGACGCATGGTCAGAAAGTCCGTCATCTCCAGTCGGCGAGCCAGTTTGTCCACCCGCTCGTAGGCGTCGGGGACCTTGCGGGCGCGCAGACCATAGGCGAGGTTCTCCCGGATGTTCAACGGTGGGTAGAGCGCGTAGCTCTCGAACCCAACGCCGACATTTCGCTTTCCGGGTGAGAGATCCGAGATTGACTCGGAGCCGATCTTGATGTCACCGGAGGTCACCGTCTCCAACCCGGCAATCATCCGAAGGGTGGTCGTCTTACCGCATCCGGAGGGTCCGAGCAGGGCTACCAACTCCCCCGGCCTGATCTCCATATTGATGCCTTTGACCGCTTCGAAGGTCGGCCGTCCCCGCGACATGTAGGTCTTGCGAAGATCAATCAGGGAAAGGCTTTTCGCCGTGCTTTCCGGCTTGGTTTCAGCCATGGTGTACTCCTGCAGTCGTCAGTTCCTGGGCCGCACCAATTCGCAGCGTTTCGGCGGATGGGTCGTCGGTGGTGCCCTCGAAAATGTGCACCAGGTGCGGCGAGACCTGCAAGAGCACTTCATCGTGTTCGGCGACGGGGTGTTCACCATCGGAGATCACGATAATGTCTTCCTCGCCGACGACCACCGACAATTCGACCAACCGACCAAGTCGTTCGACCAATTGAACCCGGCCCTTCATGTGCAGGTGACCGGGCCGCGGTGTGGGGGTCACGGCGATATCGCTCGGGCGTAGACCGATGCGAACCTTTGGCCCTTCGACCAGTCCAAGAGAGGGTGCCGGTTCGATGCTGACCAATCCGGCCCGGTCGACCACTCGCCCGTTCTCGAAACGGGCGTCGAACACGTTCATTTCCGGCTGTCCCAGTGACCTTGCGACAAAAGTGTCCACCGGCCGCAACCAGACGTCGGACGGGGTTCCGACCTGAACTAGGTGCCCTTCCCGCAGGATGCCGATCCGGTCTCCCAGCGATAACGCTTCTTGATAATCGTGGGTCACGTAAACCGAGGTGGTGTTCGACATCTGGCCCAGTCGCTTGAGTTCGGCGCGCATTGAGGCCCGCAACTTGGCATCCAGGTGGGAGAGCGGTTCGTCGAGCAGATAGACATCGGCCGGCCGGACGAGTACCCGCCCCAGTGCAACCCGCTGACGCTGGCCGTTGGACAGCTCCTTGGGTAACCGCTGCAGCAGGTGATTGATGCCGAGGGTGGTGGTCACCGCATCAATGCGAGATTGTTGGTCGGCGGCCGAGTATTTTCCGGTTCGACCGGACCTCAACGGAGACGCCAGATTCTCGAACACCGTCTTCTGCGGGTACAACGCATAACTCTCGAAGGCCATCGCCACATTTCGGCGATATGGTTCGACGTCATCCATCGTGATACCGCCGATCACCACCGACCCGCTGTCCACCTCCTGCAGTCCGGCGATGCTTTTGAGCATCGTTGTTTTCCCGGCACCGGATGGTCCCAACATGACGAAGAACTCGCCATCGGCGATGTCCAGGTTGACATCGTTGAGTGCCTGCTTTTTGCCGTAGGTCTTGTTCAAACCGGAAATTGTCAGAGTTGCCATTACGACTTCACCGCTCCAAAGGACAGCCCGCGGACGAGGTACCGCTGAATGCTCAGCGCGAGGACGAGGGGTGGCACGGCGCCGATCAGGGCCGCGGCCGCAGCCCGGTTGTAGTAGATCTGACCGCCGCCGCCCTGGAAGGTCTGAATGGCAACCGTCACGGTCTTGAGGTCATTGTTGGCCAGGATCAACGGGAACACGTAGCTGTTCCAGGCGAAGATGAAGGCCAGCAGGGCGCAAGCAGCAATACCCGGGCGCACCAACGGAAGTGCCACCTTGATGAAGGCCTGGGTGCGGGTGTAACCGTCCAACAGCGCCGCCTGCTCCAAATCCGGCGGTAGGTCCTGAAAATAGGACCGCAGGATCCACACGACGAGAGGCATGGTGACCAACTGCAACACCCAGATCAGGCCGAGACGACTGTCCAGCAACCCCAGTTGCTTGTAGATGACAAACAGCGGCACCAGGACCATCAGTTCCGGCGCGAAGCGGAACGAAAGCATCTGGAACATCAGGTCATCGCTGCCCTTGTACTTCCAGCGACCGGCGGCGTAAGCGGCCGGGATCCCAATGACCAGCGAGACGACAACAGCACCGGCCGAAGTGAGAGTGCTTTCCAGCAGGCCGGTTCGCAGGTTCTCGCCGGTATCCCCGCCCAGTACGTATCGAAAGTTTTCCATCGTCGGGCTGAAAGCGAAATAGGTATTCTTCTGGTCGATGGTCGACTTGAGCGACATCATTACCATCCAGAGCACCGGAAACAGGGAGAAGACGAACCAACCGATGGTCAGTACTTCGGCTCCGACACCACCAAGGGTCAAACGCTTTTGACCTGGCATCAATTCTCTGCGTGCCATCTCAGTCCTCCGCTCCGGCAGCGCGACGCTGCGCCTTACCCAGAACACCGACCAGGAAATAGGCGGTGATGAAGACGATGGCCCACAGAATGAACATGTAGGTGGCACCGCGGGAATACTCGCCATTCTGGATCAGGTCTTTGAAGGCACTGATCTGAAGGGTGGTGGTGCTGGTGCCAGGTCCACCGGCGACCAGCACATACGGGATGTCGAAGATCTTGAGGCAGTCCATGAAGCGGAAGATGACCGCTACCAGGATGTACGGCCAGATCAGTGGCAACATCAAGCGGCGGAACATGTAAAAGCCGCCGGCCCCGTCCACTTCCGAAGCTTCGAACGGCTCCTTGGGCAATGAACGCATTCCGGCCAACACCAGGATCGCCACAAACGGGGTGAAGATCCAGATATCGACCAGGACCGCCGAGAACAGCGCGGAGGTGTCGGAGAGCCAGTTGAAATTGTCCAGCCCGAAAATATGGTTGAGCACCCCGAAGTCCGCATCGAACATGAACTTCCAGACCGTGGCGGCGATGGCCGGGGCGATCATCAGTGGCAGGATCAGCACCTTCTCGAAGATCCGCCCAATGATGGTGGACCGGTTGAGCAGCAACGCAATTCCGACACCGAGGATGGTTTCGATGACGGTGGCCATGACGGCGTACTGAATGGTGACCCAGGCAGCACCGCCGATGAAGTAGGTGCTGGATGGACTGAGCACCTTGGCGAAGTTGTCGAAACCCACCCAGCTCGCGAGTTGGTTTCTCGAGGAATAGTTTTGGAACGAATAAAGAATGCCGAGCACGAACGGGTAAAGAATGCCCAGGATGAGGGCAACGGCGGGGACGGACAGTAAGTATGGCCGCAGACTCCGCCGCCATTTGGGGGCGGACTTCGGTATCTCACCGTTTCCGCCCCCGTTGGCAGTGGTGGTCGCCGGCGGCGCAGGGTCCTTGATCAACGAGGACATGACAATCAACTCCTTCTTCAGCGGTCACCACTGCCCGGGGGCAGGTGAAACTAGCTATTGACCTTGTCTGCAGTGGCGCTTGCCAACGCATCCAGACGGGTCTTGGCGTCAGCCCCGCCATAGATGTCCTGCAGTGCGGTCGCCCAGTCCTCGGTTGTTTCGAAGAACTTGGTCTGCGGGGTGAACTGGATCTTGGTCTGCGGGATTACCTTTTCGAAGGTATCGAGGTAACCGGGGTATTCGGTTCCGATGGACTTTTTGAACTCGCCATCGAAGACCGACTTCCGGACCGGGTCAGCAAACGAACCGGAGGTGGCGGCCTTGTTCAGGGCGTCCTTCCCGGTGGCCCACTGGATGAACAGCCAGGCGGCTTGCTTGTTCTCGGTCTTGGCGGCAGCGTTGATCGCCAGCGACCAGGTCCACAGGTTGGTGCCCAAGCTGCCGTCCGGACCGGCCGGGCCGGTGTGCCAGCCGAGCTTGCCGGCTACTGCGGTGCCCTTCCACTTGGGGTAGGTGGCCGAATCTGCGTCGTAGCACATCATGGCCTTGCCGTCGGCCAGATCCTGGGTGCACTGCGGGTACTCGTACCCGGTCCAACCGGATGGGCCGGAGTTCTTGGCCATGTCCGCCCAGGTCTTGGTGAACTTGACAGCGGCTTCGGAGTTCATCAACGGCACCAACTTGCCATCCTTGAGCTCGTAATCTTTGCCACCCTCGCGGGTGAACTGGGTCATGAAGCCGGGGTGGATGGTGGCCCACGACTTGGAACCACGGTAGGTGATGCCATAGGTGCCCGCGGACTTGTCGGTCAGGTCGGTGGCCAATTGCACCAGCTCGTCCAAGGTCTCGGCCGGCTTGATGCCCTTCTTGTCGAACACCTCCTTGTTGTAGGTGATGACGTTGGTCTCGAAGCCCCACGGGATGGCCCACTGGCCACCGCTGCCCAGGGCGGAACCGTTCTTGAAGTCCCACCGGGTGGAGGTCCGCAGACCTTCGAAGATGTCCTGGAAATCGTATTCCGGCGAGGTGGCGGACTCATTGTCCAACCATGGCTGCAGATCTTCCATCCATCCGGGAGGGCCGTACTGCCAGATGAAGTAGGCGCCCGTCATGAAGACGTCGTGGGCGTCGGACGCACCCTGCAGTTCGGAATTCAGTTTGGTGAAGTAGTCACCTTCCGGGATGTCGTCGTACTTGACCTCGATGCCGGTCAGTTCGGTGAAGTCCTTGTACAGGTTGAGGCTGTCGAAGGCCGAGACATACGGGTGCGGGGTCCGAAGCAGTCGGATTGTCTTGCCGGACTGGCTCTTCCAGTCGAAGGAGCCAGTGACATCGGCAGCTGCCGAACTCCCGGCTTCCGGGGTGGTGCTGCCGGTTCCCACACCACAGGAGGCCAGCAGCGGGGTTGCGGCGAGTGCCGCTCCGGACACGCCCATGATTCTGAGCATGTCCCGGCGGGTCCAGTTGGACCCGCGCAGGGTGCGCGAGATCGAATCGGTCATTCTCATCCTCCATTGGATTTGTCGTTCTGCTGTTGCAGAACGACGGCGGTTACTGCTTGAGCAGCGCCAATTCGGCCGCGAGCGGCACATTGAACGAGAGCAGCGCGGTCGGCGCTCCGGGCTGCCCGGTCAGCGAGATCCTGGTCAGGGTCCCGTTATCAAGTTTGGGAAGGCTATTTCGGTAGGTGCCGATGGGAATTCCCAACAGCTCGCACAGAGACAGCCGGATAAAAGTGTTGTGTGCAACGACCAGGACGGTCTTGCCCTGGTTCTTGACGGCGATATCGCGCAGCGCTGCTGCGCCGCGCGCTGCCGCCGCCGTAGGCGACTCCGAACCCGGAAAAGGGTGCAGTGCAGCATCTTTCTTGAACGCTGCGACCATCTCGGGATGCGCCGATTTGAGTTCACCCATAGTGCGGCCCTCGGCGATTCCGAAGTCAACCTCGCGCAGGTCCTGGATGATGATGGGTTCACGCCCGATGAGCTGCGCCACCGGAGCGGCCGTTTCCCGGGCGCGCCGCACCGGCGAAGAATAGAACCCATCAAGCTTTTGGAATCCGGCCCAGACCGCAAGATCGGCGGCCTGCGCGCGGCCGACATCGGTGAGATCGATATCGGTGACACCGGCATATCGATTCTCCCGATGCCAGACCGTCTGTCCGTGCCTGGTCAGAATCAGAGTTGTCTTGCTGCTCATGGGGCCCCTGTCAGATAGCCGCGGCTCGCGAGGCCGGCAAGAAAGTTCCGGTAGCTGTCCTCGTAGGCCCCGCCGCGCACCGCATTGGGTTCATAGGTCCGCTCGATGGCAACCATTTTCTCCGCGGTGGCACCGACTTGCCCTGGCTCGGCAGCGGCCAGAATTGCCATCCCGACGGCCGCTTCGACCGAGGATGGAATCAATACCTCGCGGCCCAGCAGATCGGACCGAAGTTGGTTCCAGTATGCATTCTTCGTTGATCCACCCGAGAGGGTGACCGGTCCGCTGATGTCCCCACCAAGAGCCGAAATGGTTTCGTAGGCGAGCTTTTCGACGAACGCGATGCCCTGCAGAATTGAGGCAAATTTGGCGCCCGGTTGATCGGGTACGCCCTCGGCGAAGCCGACCGCCTGAGGTGCGAGAAAAGGGAATCGTTCACCAGTGCCGGCCAGCGGGTAAGTGACACCAGGTGCCGGATCGAAAGCTGCTGCCAATTCGGTCAACTCGCCCAGGTCTGCGGCCTCGAAGTCACGGGCGATGATGCCTGCTCCGGTGCTTGATGCACCACCGGGCAACCATCCGCCGTCCGGGCTCCGGTGCGAGTAAAGCGCGCCAGAGGGATCAACGAGTAGCTCCGCGGTGGCACCCTTGAGTACCAGGGTGGTACCCATGGCGCTGCTCCAGGATCCGGGAGTCAGCGCCCTGGCAGCAATCTGCGCCGCACAGCCGTCTGTCATGCCGGCCCTGATTGTGGTGCCGAGCGGAATTCCGGTTTCGTCTGCGGCTCGCCGGCATACCCGACCGATCTCGGTGCCGGGCAGGACCACGACCGGAAACAACGCCGGACTGAGCTGCAAATCCTCAAAAATGGCTTCCGGCCAGCACAATTGCTGCAGGTCAACCCCGGATTTAAGGGCGCTGCTGCTATCGGTAGCGGTCAGCCGGCCGGCCAACCGGCTGGCCAGGTGATCACTCTGGTGCACGATGCGGTCGCCGGGCTGCAGGGTCCCCTGCTGGACCAACCACATTGCCCTGGGCAACGCCCAGCTGTTCTGGATGGTCAGACCCTGTGCGCGCCATAGGCTTTCGCCCACCAGCTGCGCACGTTGGGCCTGTTGTGCGGCGCGGGCGTCGTCGTACATCAGCCCGACGGAGCGTGCCCTGGTGTCCGCGCCCTGGACCAGGATGGTGCCGGATGTCCCGTCGATGGCCAACGCGCCCAGTTCGACACCCGACAAAGCGGACAGCGCATGCCTGGTGGCAACGCACAGCGCGTCCCACCAGTTTTCCGGATCCTGCTCATGGTGGGAACCGGAGCGATGACCCGGCGCCAAGGGCGCTGCGCCGGCACCAAGGACGGCGCCGTCGGCAGCCAGAACCACCGCACGTACGCCTTGGGTACCGATATCGATACCGAGCGTTGGCTGGCCGGAGAAGGTCAAGTGGTTCACCTCACATCATTGGGATCTGCTAGATCTAACAACGATGCTGATAAATACGCAAGAGCCAGGCCGGATTTAGCCGCGTTGTTATCCACTTGTCATAATGGAGCTTCCGTTGGGCCAAACGTGAGAATGTTTCGATTGGCTCAAGCTGCGATAGGAACAACACTTGTGACGACCGTCATAAGGTGTTAAATTCTTGAGACTTCTAACATTCAAGATCTCATCGTCGAGCGAATATTTTCAGAAGGGCAGTTCCGAGGATCAATGACGAACCCCACTCCCGTGCAATCCGCCCGGATCAAACTTGCCGAACTTTCCCGGCTGCTCGGTGAACCGGCCGAGGATCTGGCCATCCTCGGTGAGGGCAATACCTCTACCCGAATCGACGAGGCCTCATTTTTGATCAAGGCCAGCGGCTCCTCGCTGCGCCAGGCGACCGAGGCGACATTCGTCCAGCTGAGTACCCCGGCGGTGCTGGCGATCATTGACTCCGACCTGGCCGATGACGACCAGGCCGGTCTCGGTGCGGCGCTGGCCGGTGCGGCGGTGCATGCCTCCGAACTCCGGCCGTCCATCGAGGCCACCCTGCACGCCCTGGCAATCACCGAACTCGGCGCGCACTATGTGGCGCATTCCCACCCCACTGCGGTGAACCAGATTCTGTGCTCGGATCGGGCCGAGGCCCTGGTGGCCGGCGCACTGTTTCCTGATCAGATCGTGGTTCTCGGTCCGCATCCGCTGCTGATTCCCTATGCCGAACCGGGTCTGCCGTTGGCCCGTGTGGTCCGCACTGCCATGCGCGAACATGTGGACGCCTTCGGTCGGCCGAAGATTGTCTACCTCCAGAACCACGGCATCGTGGCGCTGGCCGATACCGCGACCGAGATCCTGCAGATTTCCCAGATGGCGGTGAAGGCGGCGCGGATTCTGGCCGGCGCCCTGTCCGTCGGTGCACCGCAGTACCTTTCGGCAGCATCGGCAGCGCAGCTCGATGCACGTCCCGACGAGATCTACCGCCGGCGTGTGCTGGCCGGGAACACCATTGGAGAGCGCAAATGACCTCTGATCCGACTTCGCTTCCAACGGATCCCACCCGGCTCAATGCGCAGCAGCGCCGTCGCGATCTGGCCGCCGTAGGCCAGGGCACCTTCGATGTGCTGGTGATCGGGGCCGGTGTGACCGGAGCCGGCGCTGCCCTGGACGCCGCCGCGCGGGGATTGTCCGTGGTGCTGGTGGAAGCCGGCGATATCGCTGTGGGCACTTCCTCCCGCTCCGGGAAAACGTTCCACGGTGGACTGCGCTACCTGCAACAGCTCAATTTCAACCTGGTCCGGCACGCCATCGCGGAGCGCGATCTGATGGTCAAGACCATCTGTCCGCACCTGGCCAAGCCGGAGCCCTTCATGTATCCGCTGCAAAAGCATTGGGAGCGACCATATGCCGGGGCCGGCATCATGCTCTACGACATCTTCGGGCTCAAGGGAAAGGGTGTACCCCGCCACAAACACTTCACCCGTGGCGGCGTCATCAAGCAGGCTCCCGCCTTCGATCCGGCTGTCATCACCGGTGGGATCCAGTACTTCGACGTTCGGATGGATGATGCCCGGCACACCCTTGCAGTCGCCCGCACCGCCGCCGGGTTCGGCGCCAAGATCCTGGTTCAGGCCCCGGTCGTCGGTTTCCTGAAGGAGGGGGTCAGGGTTGTCGGTGCCACCATCAAAGACACCTTGACCGGCGAAACCCATGACATCAAAGCCCGCTCGGTGATCAACGCGAGCGGTGTCTGGTCGGCCGATCTGCAGCAACTTGCCGGCGCCAACACTTTCAGTATTCAACCGGCCAAGGGCATCCACCTACTCTTGCGCAAGGACGCGATCGACTCCGAGACGGGTCTGCTCGCGCCGGCCACCGACTCGGTCATCATCGCCCGGAAATGGTGGGACTACTGGCTTGTCGGAACCACCGATACTCCGTGGGAGGGGGATGCGCACACCCCGATCGCCGACCGCGACGATGTGCAGTATCTACTGCGCGAGCTCAATCACTTCCTGAAGAAGAAGATCACCGCCGATGACGTTCTTGGTGTCTTTGCCGGCCTGCGACCGCTGCTCAAACCGGTGAATGACGACAAGGGCGCCACCTCGGCGATCTCGCGAGATCACTCCGTCATCCAGGGACCGGCCGGATTTGTCACGATTGTGGGGGGCAAATACACCACCTACCGCCGGATGGCCGCTGACGCGGTCAAAGGCGCTGTCGAAGCCGCCGCGCTGGCCGGACACCCGATCAATGCCGGCGGCACCGTCCCGGAATCTCCCACCGCAACGTTGCCGTTGATCGGGGCTGCCGGCTGGTCGGCGCTGCAGAACCGAATTCCCGCGCTGGCCGGTGAAACCGGGTTGAGTGCGCATCAGGTGGAACGCCTGCTGACCCGTTACGGCGATCGGATCAACGAAGTACTGGCGCTGGCACACCAGCCCGCCGATGCCCAGCCGAACCCCGACTGGGCCGGTTACCTTCCGGTGGAACTGATCTACGCGGTGCAGTCCGAGGGCGCGGTCACACTGGGCGATGTGTTGATTCGCCGAACCCATCTGTCAATCGAACTGTCCGACGGTGCACACCGGGCAGCGCCCGAGATTGCCCGGCTACTGGCACCGATCACCGGCTGGGACGAAGCCGAGATCGACTCTCAAGTGACAGCTTTTAATGCCGAGATAGCCGCCGAACGGGCTGCGCTGGAATCGGTGCGGGCGTGACCCGCTTCGCGGGCGTCATCTTCGATATGGACGGCGTGGTCGCCGACACCGAGCACTACTGGGACCAGGGGTGGACCGAGTTCGCGGCCAAATACGGCAAGGACTGGACCCATCAGGACACCATGAGCCTGCAGGGTCTTTCGGTCGGCGAATGGTCGGCAAAGTTGGCGGCGATGTCCGGGGTTCCGGAAAGATCGCAGGAAGCCGCCGACTACTGCATCGACCTGATTGTCACCGCTGTCCGCGAAGGGCGTGCGCCGCTGTTGCCCGGGGCTCGGGAATTGATCGCGGCGGCTGCGGCCGCGGTGCCGATCGGGATGGCCACCTCCTCGGCGCGCCCGATCATCGACGAGCTCCTCGCCCACCACGGACTCGCCGAAGTTTTTGCCGCCACCGTCTCCAGCGCTGAGGTACCGCGGGGAAAACCATCCCCCGATGTCTACCTGGCGGCCGCCCAACGCATCGGTATCGAAGGAAAGCCCGGTATCGGTATCGAGGACTCCGGCAACGGAATTCGCGCCGCGAACGCCGCTGGGTTGCACGTCATCGCGATCCCGAATCCGCAGTACCCACCGGCGGCAGCTGCCTTGGGATTGGCCGACTATGTTGCCGCCGATCACGCAGATGCGCTGGCCTACCTGAAAATCCAACTCGACTTGTCGAACTAGGAGGGCACGCAATGGCGCACGTATACAACAAACCCGAAGAATTCAAGAACGACATGATCGATGGTTTTGTCGCCGCCTACGATCGTTACGTCCAGCGCGTTCCCGACACCTCCGGGGTAATGCGGCGCGGCGGTCCCCGCAACGGCAAGGTGAGCGTCATCATCGGCGGCGGCAGCGGGCACTACCCCGCCTTCTGTGGTGTGGTGGGGCCGGGATTTGCCGACGGTGCGGTGATCGGCGACATCTTCACCTCACCCTCCACCGAGCAGGCCTACCGGACGGCACGCGCACTCGATGGCGGGGCCGGGGTGCTGTTCAGCTTCGGCAACTACGCCGGCGACGTGATGAACTTCGGCGCTGCTCAGGATCGACTGCGCGCCGATGGCATTGACTGCCGCACCGTGCTGGTCACCGATGATATCGCCTCGGCCAGGATCGAGGAGGCGCACAAAAGGCGCGGCGTAGCAGGTGATTTCACTGTCTTCAAGGTGGCCGGCGCGGCAGCCGACCGGGGCGACGATATTGACACCGTCGAGCGGTGGGCACGCGCGGCCGATGCCGCGACGTTCAGCTTCGGTGTTGCCTTCGCCGGTTGCACCTTCCCGGGCAAGAACGAACCGCTGTTCACGGTGGCACCTGGCACCATGGATCTGGGATTGGGCATACACGGCGAACCGGGTGTCCGCACGGTCGATTGGATGCCGGCTTCAGCGCTGGCAAAAACGCTGCTGGACCCGATCCTGGCCGAACGTCCGGCCGGTGCCACCCGGGCGGCCGTCATTTTGAACGGCCTCGGCGGCACCAAGTACGAAGAACTGTTTGTGCTGTGGAAGACG
This sequence comes from Mycobacteriales bacterium, assembly GCA_038234115.1. Taxonomy (GTDB): domain Bacteria; phylum Actinomycetota; class Actinomycetes; order Mycobacteriales; family Nakamurellaceae; genus Nakamurella. The sequence goes on along the minus strand of JBBSUU010000008.1, from coordinate 1,656 downwards.
CTGGCCGTTTTGTTGGCCGACGCCCGGATCGAGGTGGTCCTACCCGAGATCGGCGAATTGGTAACGAGTTTGGACATGGCGGGCTGCTCGTTGACCTTGATGTGGCTCGATACCGACGGAGCGGACGGACTCGAGGAACTCTGGACGGCCCCGGCCGACACCCCCGGGTTTCGCCGTGGCGCGATCACCGAGCTTCACGAGTACGCCCACCGGGAGATCTCGCACGCCATCGCAAGCACTGCTGCGCCGGAGGAAGCCGGCGAAGAATCGCTGGCCGCAGCGATGCTGGTGAAGAAGGCGATCGCCGCGATGCTCGAAGTGGTGTTGGAGAACGAGGACGAATTGGGCCGAATCGACGCGGTGGCCGGTGACGGTGATCATGGTGTCGGAATGGCCCGCGGGCTTCGAGCCGCCAACGAGGCCGCGATCCACAGCACCGGCGGAGTGGCGACGGTATTGGCCGACGCCGGGGCGGCCTGGGCGGACAAGGCCGGCGGTACCTCCGGAGTGCTGTGGGGAGCGATCCTGACTGCCACCGGCGCCGAGTTGGGTAATCAGTACCGACCGACGGCCGAGAACGTCGGCAGTGCGGTAACCGCCGGAGCCGCCGCGCTACAACGCCTGGGAAAGTGCCGGCTCGGCGACAAAACCATGTACGACGCCCTGCAGCCATTTGCGGTGACGCTGAACGAAAACCTGGCAGCCGGTGGGGATCTGATATCCGCCTGGACCGCAGCTGTCGGGGTCTGTGCCGAGAAGGCTGCTGCCACCGCAGATCTGGTCCCCCAACTGGGACGGGCACGACCGCTTGCCGAACGCAGCGTCGGTACCCCGGACGCCGGTGCCACCTCCATGGCGTTGTGCATGAGAGCAATCGGAGAGGTATTGAAATGAGCTTGCGAATAGTGATCGGCAGTGATGTCGCCGGCGAACAGTACAAGGATGTGATCAAGGCCGATCTGGCCGCCGATCCTCGGGTGAGTTCGGTGGTGGATGTCGGCGTCCAGAACTCTGATGTCGACGGATGTGCTTATCCGGAGGTGGGGTTTCGGGCCGGTCAGCTGATTTCCGACGGGGTGGCCGATCGGGCGATCCTGATCTGCGGTACCGGCATCGGGGTGGCGATCGCAGCCAACAAGGTGCCGGGTATTCGAGCCACCGTGGCCCATGACAGTTTCAGTGTCGAACGTTCGATCCTGTCCAACGACTGTCAGGTGGTGACCTTCGGCCAGCGGGTGATCGGACTGGAACTGGCCCGGCGGCTGGCCCGGGAATGGTTGGGCTATGTTTTTGATCCCAGCTCGCACTCGCAGGCCAATGTCGACATGCTGGTGGAATACGAAGGTAAGTGATGGTGGTACTTCTGGGAGTCGACGTCGGCACTTCGATGGCCAAGGCCGCCCTGTTCGACAAAGATGGCGCCGTGATCAAGGTGGCCGCACGTAGTGTTCCGCTGAACCATCCGCGCAAAGGTCACGTCGAGCAGGACATCGACGCCATGGTCTCAGATGTCGCCGCCGTCATCACCGAAGTTCTGACCGGTTTTACCGGTGACGCACCATCTCTGATAGCCATCACCGGTCAGGGAGATGGTTGCTGGCTGACCGACGCGCAGGGCATAGCGGTGGCTCCCGGTGCCTCCTGGATGGACGGCCG
>JBBSUU010000007.1:0-18553 GCA_038234115.1 Mycobacteriales bacterium | reverse complement strand
GACCGGGGGCGGGGGCGGGGGCGCCAAAATGTCTGCTGACGCCGCCAGATCCTCATACCTCGGGTGGAGTCGCACTGTCTTCCTCGATGGCGGCGTCTCCGGAAAGGCCGGAACCGCCGGATCGTGGGCACTGGATCCGGCCCAGGTGGTGTCGGCAGAAACTGCTGCCCGCTTGGCAGCCGCGCTGGGCGTCGCCGGTGAACCACGCCAGGAATATGGCGCCTGGCTGGTCGGATCATCAGATGGGACCGGCCCCTCTTTGCAGCTCAGCGGTGATGGCGCCGCCAGCGTCTACTACGGCAATCCGACGGTTGATCCCTACTACTGCCCGCAGCCGCCCGTTTCAGACCAAACCGCTTCCGGTGACCCCATGAGCATTGACCCCATGCCCACCCAGTGCGCCCAGCGCGATGTCGGGCCGGCCCCGCAGGGCGACGCCGGCATTGCCAGGGTCAAAGAAATCCTGACCCTGCTGGGTCTGGACCCGGCAGGGTTCGACTATGAGGCCGGCGCTGCCGATGAGACGAACCCCGGTTACGGCTGGGTCACCGCCTTCCAGGTCCTCAACGACCAGCGGACCGGAGTCAGCTGGCAGGTTGCGTTCGCCGGGCCCGAGTTGTCATCTGTCTACGGCTCATTGGCTCCGGTGGTATCGGCCGGCGACTACCCGATCATCAGCGCAGCCGAAGCAGTGCAACGGCTGTCCGATCCACGCTTCGGCGGGGCCGGCGTCACGTACCCGATTGATTACATTTATCCGACCGGCGATCCTTACGTCGAACCGACCGATGTGACTGTTCCGCCGCTGCCGGCCCTCGGCAGTCAGATCTCCTGGCCGGTAACCGAAGTCACCATCACCTCGGCTCAACTGGGGGTGGCGATGCAGTATCAGCCCGACGGCTCGGTCCTATTACTGCCGGCCTATGCACTTTCGGACGCCACGGGCGTGAGCTACTCGGTCATCGCCGTCGCCGACTCGGCAATGAACTTCGCCGGCTGACCCCCATCTGCGTTCTGGCACCGCCGCGGGGTACTGGTTGATCCAGTGCCCCGCGGATTTTTCAAGTCAAATCGTCAGACGAGTTCCCCGCCCTGCACCATCAGCTTCCCACCGGCGATCACCAGTTCTCGGCGAGGCGCTCGCACTACCGCATCCATCACGTTTTCCGCGTCCAGCAAAACCAGATCAGCCCGGGCGCCGGGCACGAGGTCATGGATTTCGCGGCCAACAAATGCGGCGGCATCAGTGGTTGCCAGATGGGCTGCCTGGACGAGCTTTTCATCGTGAGCCCAACCTGCCAGCAGAGCCAACCTGGTGACGACGCGAAGCAGGTCGCCATCTCCGAAGGGACCCCAGAGGTCTCGAAACCCGTCGGTGCCAACGCCTACCGGGACACCGGCGTTCAACAGCGCGTCGAGCGGAAGCTTGGATGCATTGATCGGTGCCACCGTTGTCATCGATACACCGGACTCGGCGAGCATCTGGACCAGTTCCGATTGGCGGGAAGCAGAGCTATCCCCCAGCGCAAAACCGTGGGAGATATTGACCCGCCCGTTCAATCCGCAGTCCCGGGTCTTTGCGGCGATCAGCTCGAACTGAAAGGCGCCCAGGGAGTCCGGGTCGTGCAGGTGGATATCGACGCCAACATTGCGCCGTTGCGCGATCGCGAACAGACCGGACAACTGCCCCACCGGATCTCGATCAATGGCAGCCGGGTCCAACCCACCGATGAAGTCGGCACCTTCTGCAGCCGCCCGGTCCAGCAGGTCCAGCACGCCCGGTCGACGCAGCACCCCGTCTTGGGGGAATGCGACGATCTGCGCCTCTACCGCACCATCAAAATCAGCCAACGCTTCTCGCAGCGCAGCAATACCGCGCAACTGCACGCCGAGATCAACATCAATGTGGGTGCGGAAAGCAGTTGTCCCGTGCCGCAGCATTTCTCTGATCACCGTAGTGGTGACCTCCCGACTCGGGATGCCGAGCCGATCGCGGTTTTCCCGCTCGTGACGGATCCGCCCCTGGGTGGTTGCTTCGCCGCCATAGCTTTGCCACGGCTTTCCCCACCAACTCTTGTCCAAGTGCGCGTGGCTGTTGATGAAACCGGGCAAGGCGACCATACCGGCGCCATCGAGTTCGAGCGCGTCCTCGGGCGGTCGAATCGAGGCGGCAATTTCTGCGAAAGATGTTCCTTGGATCAGGATGTCGACGGGTTCGCCGCCCCAGGGGCGGATGTTCCGAACGAGAGTTGCTGCCATCACTGTCCTCCAGTTGTGTTGTTCATGAATACTGTGCCAAATGGTATACCAAAATGGCGCCGCCACCCTTAGACTGCTCTTGTGAGCAAAGCGGAACCAAGGCCAACTGGCCCGGCCGTTCCGGAATCGATCCGGGTCGCCCACGTTCTTCGGGAACAGATCATCGACGGAATGAGACTTCCCGGGGCAAAACTGGTCGAACGCGAATTAGCCGTTGAGTTGGGAATCAGCCGCGTGCCGGTCCGGGAGGCGCTGCGGGCCCTGGCCGCTGAAGGGCTGGTGGTCCCCCGACCGAACAGCTGGATGACGGTCCGCGAATTCTCTTCCCGCGATATCGAAGAGCTCTTTCAGGTTCGGACCGCGCTGGACCCGCTGGCGTTTCGTCTCGCCGCCGAGCAGGCCGCGCAGGACGGTTTGGCCCGGTTGAAGCATGCACTTGATGCCGAACAGGGCAGCAGCAGTTCCGGGGCTTTTCAGGGAGCGGAGTTCCATTCCGTCGTGGTGCAGATTGCCGGTAACGCGTTGCTGTCGGAGATCTGGCGAACCATCGAAAGCCGGATGCGCTGGCTACTGGGCCAGAATACCCAGAGCGGCGAGATCCATTCAGACCATGTCGATCTCTACGCCGCAATCTGCGCCGGTGATGGCTCGGGTGCGGCCCGCCTGGCGTCCGATCACATCGAAATCAGCCGGCTGTACGTCAGCCGGCATCTGGCCACGCAATAGCTGCACTGTCAGCACGGGTCAGGGCGCCCGTTGCGGGGTATTGCGGTTGTCCCCGTCACGGGTTCATCGGCGGGGGTTGACCCGCCTGGTGGCAGCTGCGTTGGCCGGATCCGCCGGCCACGGGTGACGCGGATATCGGCCGCGAAGCTCAGCTCGTAGCCCCGGATATCCGGTCACCCAGAACGAGGCCAGATCGCTGGTGATGGCCGCCGTTCGACCGGCCGGAGTGAGCAGAGTGAGCCGTAGCGGTCGACCGGCCACCGTCGGGACGGTCCAGCCAAAAACTTCCTGCACTTTGACCGGAAGTGTCGGTGCTGCTGGATCGGCGTAGTCGACCCGTACCTGCGAGCCGCTGGGCACCGTGATCCGTTCCGGCGCCGTTTCCGCCAGCGCAGCGGCCTGTTGCCAGCTCAGCAGCGAGCGCAACGCGGCAACCAGGTCGATGCGGAGTAGATCAGCCCGATTCCTCGCTGTTGAAACATCCAGGGTCGCCAGCAAAGTCGCATCGTCCACCGCCGGCCAGGGCGAGCCGAGCCCAGCGTGGCAGGCTGCAAGTCGGGCTCGCAGCTCGGTTGCCCCAGTGCTCCAGCGGAACAACCCCATACCCTCTTGGCGCAGTCCCTCCCTGATGGCCGTGGCCGTGGCCTTCGGGTCGAATTGCTGCGGCGGGCGCTGGACCAGGGTAATCGCGCCGAGACGCTCCACATCCGCCGACCGCACATCGCCATCTCGCCACTGCACGACCTGTTCTTCGTTGATCAACGCCGCACCCGCAGTCAGAGCGGTCTGTTGGTCAATGATGACGGCGCTACGGATTCTGGCCTGCCGGTGCCCGGGTGGCCGATCAGCGTCGGCAACTGCCAGCCAGACCGCACCCGAGAGCCGCGTATTCTGCGCGAGTTCGGCCGCTGTGCCACCGGCCATCAGGTAGGTCCGATTCACCTCTGGAGTGTCCGCAGCCGCCGACCGCAGCTTCGAGATCCGCTCCGGGTAGGCCAGACCCACCATCAAACCTACCGCGGCTTCGTCTGTCAGCGACTGCGCCGATTCGGCAAAGTCATTACGGCGCAACCGTTCCACTTCATCGCGCCACAGCCGCTGGGGGGCCGCGGGTTGGCTACCGGCCCGGAAGCTGCGCCACTGCGCGAGGAGATCATCCGAGGTCGCCGTTCGTCCCTCACCACCCAGTAGCGCAACAACTTCTGCGGCACAGCGATCACCGGCGAGTGCGGAACCGTCCAGCAGCGCCCTGCCCAACCTCGGGTGCACGCCAAGGTTGCTCAGGGTCTGGCCTCGCTTGGTGGCCCGGCCGCGTGAATCGGTGGCACCCAGCCACCCGAGCAGCGCCGCAGCCGTTTCCATCGCCGCCCGCGGCGGCTGGTCCAATAGCGCCAGGCCGTTGCCGGCGGGATTCCCCCAGCAGGCCAGTTCCAGCGCATAGGCGGTCAGATCCGCAGTCATCACCTCGGGGTCGGGATAGTCCGGCAACCATTCATGTTCCGACTCGGGCCAGCATCGGTAGACCGTACCGGGCCCCAGGCGCCCGGCCCGCCCCGCTCGTTGGGTGGCCGAGGCTTTGGACTCGCGGATGGTGACCAGTGCCGAGAGGCCGCGGGCGAAATCTGCTCGTACCACCCGACTCAAGCCGGCGTCCACCACCACGGCGACACCCGGCACGGTCAGGCTGCTCTCGGCGATGGCGGTGGCCAGGACCACCCGCCGCCGCCTTGATGACGAGAGCACTCGATCCTGCGCGATGGCCGACAATGATCCGTGCAGGAGCTGGACATCCAGACCGGGAAGGGTGAGTTGCGCTGCTACCGCTTCGATCTCAAACACACCGGGAAGGAAAACCAGGATATCGTTCGTCGTTTCGGCTACCGCCCGGCGAGTCACCGCCGCAACATGGCGCAGCAACGCCGGGTCGACCCTGGTGCCCTGCGCCGGCAGAATCGTCGTCGGTGGGGCGCACCAGCGAATCTCCAAGGGATGGATCGCTCCGCTTGATTCCACGATAGGAGCCGGCTTCGCGCCACCCAGGGTCTGCGCGATAGACGCGGCGTGCGTGGTCGCCGACATCGCCAGCACCAGCAATTCCGGGCGAAGGTTCGCTCGAATGTCCACGGCAAATGCCATCGAGAGGTCGGTTTCCAGCGATCTCTCGTGGCACTCGTCCAGCACCACCGCTGCCACTCCGGCCAACTCCGGATCATGCTGCATCCGGCGCACCAGCAGTCCGGTGGTCACCACCTCAATCCGAGTTTGCTGACTCCGTTTGCTCTCTCCGCGGACGCTGTACCCGATCGACTGGCCGACCTTCTCCCCCACCAACGACGCCATCCGCTGAGCCGCCGCTCGAGCTGCGACTCGTCGCGGCTGCGCCACGACGATCCGGCCCGTCAGTGCGTCGGCAAGGGCAAGCGGAACCAGAGTTGTCTTGCCGGTGCCGGGCGGCGAGACCAGCACCGCGCTTCCATGTTCTTCCAGTGCCGTTAATAGTTCCGCCAGGTGGGCCCGGATCGGGAGCTGATCGGTATCGGAGTTGGGGCGCAAGTACGGCACCTTCCGAGTCTGCCAGCAAGCCTGGGCAGAAATTCAACTCACTCCACCACCACCAGGGCGCTACCGCCGCGCCCGAAAGTTTCCGGGGCATAGATTTGCTCGGCTCGCGGCGGCGGGACCACAAATGACCCGGAGGTGGTTGCGGTGGTGAGATAGGTGTAGTCGTACACCCCCGCCGGCAGGTACCCCGCGAACGCCTCGGCCCGGTCATCCCGCAAATTCTGGTGATCGAACCAACTCCATCGCCAGTACCCGAATCCGGTAGCGGCCGAATCCGGTCCGTCCAAGTCCGTACCGGTCAGGTCCTGCGCAGTGGTGGCCAGTTCGGCGTTCAAGATTTCCAGACCCGCTGGAACTGGATCGATCAGGGCAACGTGAGTTCGCACGCTCTGCGCGACCATCGAGATCCGCACCCGGACAGTAGCTCCGGCCTTGATGTGCCACGTCCCGTCGGCATCTTGCGTGACGTCTGCCGGATCGTCAACCGCTTCGTAGGTCCGCGAGACCACGAAGCCTCGGTCCAGCGGGTCCAGCCGCAGATCGGTGGGCGCTGTCTGCAGACCGATCCGGTAATACAACCGCCCGGTCCCATCATTGCTGATAGTGATTGCTTTATCCCCGGCCGTCATCAGCTCCTCGGTCGGGATCGTGACGTCCGTCCGATCATTGGAGTAGCCGACATAGGGATGCTCACCGGCAAACTGATCACCCAGCCAGACCCTGGAAGTAAAATTGGGTGCGGCGCCCTCGAAGGTGTCGAAGTAGTGCTTGAGGGCCAACAGCGAGAAGGAGTTCTCCTGGGCGGTTGCCCAGCATCCCTGCACCCGGATGCCCATCAGCGAGTTCACCACCTTCGGGATCAGATCACTCTTGGGCGTCACGCTGAGCAGTGAATCCAGCAGCAGCGCATCAGTTCTCGGGTTGGACTGCAAGGTCAGATAGGCGCTGTCGCTGACTGCATTGGTGAAGGTGACGGCGCCGGCGGTGTCAACTGCGGCATTGCTCACTCGCTGTTCAATGGCTGCGATTGCGTTCTGATCATTCAACACCGGCCACAACCAGGCGAGGGCATCCAGGCCGAGTTCATCCCCGCGGGAATCGAACAGGTTCTGCGCTGCATCGGTATCTCGATTCCCACTGGCCATCAGTACGTTCAGGGCATAAGCCTTGAGGGTGTCCCTGGCGACCTGGTCGGCCTCCGGTGGAATGTGGGATTCGATGTCCAGCAGGAATTGTCGCGCTCGATCCAACGTGTCTGCGGGTACGGCGAACCCGTTGGCCGCCGCCACCGTCAGCGCCTGGGTGGACTGAATGGAATTGAATGCCGATGAGGTATCGCCGCGCTGCCAGTAGGCAAAGCCGCCGTCCTTGTTCTGTAGTGCCACCAGCTTCTCGATCCTGGTGATCGTCGCCGAACGCTGTTCCGTGGGGGACAGTTTTCCGGGGACCTCGAAGGCTGCAAGAACCTCCCCCAGGGTGGCGACCGCGAGTATCTGAGTGGCCAGTCCGTCGGAACTTTCATATTCGTAGTCGGAGAGATAGAGCACCGCATCAGTCAGTTCCTGCAGTGCAGTGGAGGAGGTACTGATGGTCAGTCCGCCGAATTGAGGGATTACCTCTGTTGGCGCTGTCACCGGCTGTGACACCGCAAGCGGACCATCGACCACGCCGTAGGTGGCAAAGGATTCACTGGTCGCCGGCGTGTACACCGGCAGTTCGACGGTCGCCGCGTCAGCGATACCGCCGCCGGCGACAGCGACCCGGAAGGATGCGGTCCCGGCTTGGTCGGCCGAGACCGGGAAACGGACTTCCACTCGATCATTGGCCGGTACCGACACGCGTTGGCCGGGGGCGGCTGTCACTGTGAGATTGGCGACCTGGAGAACCACGTCCACCACGATGTCGGCGTCGGTTTGGTTCTGCACCAGGACCGGAAGCTCCAGCGAGTCACCGAAGTTCAGGAATCGCGGAGCCGACGGACGTACGGACAGCGCAAGCTGCGCGGTGATGTTGGCTTCCGCCGTACCGAACCTGTCGGCGCCGTCCACAGCCACCACCATCACCCGGTAGCGGGTAAGGCTATCCGGCAGCGTGAGATCCACACTCGCTCGCCCATCCTCGCCGGTCACTACGTCAGGCTGGAAGATGACAAGGGCATCAAAGTTGTCCCGGACCGGGATCGGGGCACCGGTATCGGCCCTGGCCGCCGGAGCACTACCGGCGGAATCTGCAGCCGTGCTCTCCATGGAAGAGCCAGCGGGTGTTGCGGCTGCTGCTGAGGTAGCCGCAGCGCTTTGACCTATCGGCGGCTCTCCCCCGGCTGATTCGGGGGTAGCGATATCGCTGAGCATGATGTTGCTTCGTCCGTAGACGGCGTTGAGTTTGCCGGTGATCCGGCCATAGAACGTAGCAATCGGATCCGGGAGTTGGTAGCCGCTGACCGCGAGTACCGCCTCGTCAACAACCACAATTTCGAACTCACTGCCCACCACCGGGTTTCCGTCCTGATCGGCCACAGTCACCTCCACCCGAGTCGCACCGCCCGGCTGCAGTGACAACTGGGCCGGAACCGCCGAGACCACCAGTTCTCGAGTCGTCGTGGACATGGTCAGGTCGATACTCCCGGTGGCAAACGCCGGCCGCAGTTGTTCCTCCGGTGCGGCACTTCCATCGGCCGCGACGCGGGGAGTGGCACCCACCACCTCGACCGAAATCTGCACCCCTGGCAGGTCGGCATCGGCCAAGGGAATCACCAGCACCGCAGCACCTTCGCTGACCGCAAAACGCTCGGTTTTGGTGATGGCTCCGCGCACCACGGTGAGCAAGGCCGTGCCTTCACTGATGGGTGATTGCACAAGGACCTGGGCAGATTCCCCTGGTGCATATGCTTCTTTGTCCGGTACCAGGGTCAGACTCTCCTGGTCCACCGATCGGGATGCGGCGGCACTATTGCCGCTGACCCAACGGGTCAGTTCGGTGCGGCTGGACCGCTGCGAGTCATCCAGCACCGTCGCAGTGACTTTGTATGTCCCGCCGGTAGTCGGGTTGAACGTGCAATCGACGGGCCCGATCGCCGACGTGACCGCGCAGGTTTGCGGCTCCGACTCGGTCTCAACCGACTGGCCGTTGACCCAGCTGGAGGTGATGAGTGCGGACCTGACCTCGAAAGCTCTGTCCGCAACCGCGTTTCCATCGATATCGGTCACAATGGCCGCAACCACCAATGGGCTCCCCTGTCGGACAAAGGTTGCCTCGCTCTTCAAACCGATATAAAAATCGGCCGGGTGCACCAGTACCGAGGTACGGCCCGCCAGGGTCTGGCGGTTGACATCGGTTGCCGCTGCCTGCGAGGTAACAGTGACCGGGAGCCCGGAAAACTCTGGTCCGAGATCTCCCACTTCGACCTGCAGAAAGTTGCTGCCATTGGCATCGGTGACGCCGGCGAATTCCTGCACCTCGACGTTGTCCTGGCCGCAACAACCCGGATAGCCGCCATCCCGGGGATAGATCGAGTTTCCATCGCCGGGGTAGCCAGAATTGCTCAACCACCAAGGCGTCCAGATGCCGAAGGTGAAGTCCTCCCTACCCGGCGGGCTGTAGGTTGCCTGCGCGGTCTGTACCTGCCAGTTCACCGGAGCTGCCGCGAGTGGGCCACCGGCGTAGTAGTTGACGTCAGCGGCCAACGTGAGGGGGGTGTTCAACACGTAGGGGCCCTGACTATCGGTGCGGGCGGTGACCTCGAAGTCCGGGCGACGAAAATCGGCGATCTGGAACCCGTGCTGATACCAGGAGTTCCCATTGTCGGACAGGCTGAACGCAATGGCGGCGTCGCCCAACGAGGCACCATCCGGTACTTCGATGGTGAAGTCGAACCCGCCCAAACTGCCGAGATCGGCCGAGCCATTGGCGATTTCAACACCTTGGCCATCGGTCGCTGTCCAATTCACGGTGGCGCCGGACCCGCTCAGTTTCAGCTGATCTCCGGCCGCGCTCCCCTGTTCCCGTACCCAGCCCTTGATCGAAACTGTTTCCCCCGGACGGTAGGTTTGCCGGTCATCGTTGACGAACCAGAGCACCGTGTCTTCGGTGGGGGTTGCCGTCCAACCTGATCCGTACCAGCCGTAGGGCAGGATCGCGGTCTGGTCCGCGCTGGTGGCTTTGAGTGCGGAGATCGTATCGCCGGACAGCGGCAGCACGGCCAATCCGTCGGCATCGGAGGTGGCGGTGGAAGTGGTTCCCACTCCGGAGATGCTGACACCGGACAACGCCGCGCCGTCGCGAAGATCGGTGGCCCACACGTGGAGGCTGGCAGCATCGTTGAGCGCGTCGATACCAATGGTGGTCGACTGGGCCCAGGTTACGGTCGGCTGATTTCGCCACTGCTCGTCCGGCGAGAATTTCTCTCCCGCAGCGGGTTCGATCAGAATCACCAGATGTCCCGGACGCCCTTGGAACAAATCGGTCAGATCCAGGGTGGTTTGTACGACCTGGTCCGGGACTTGCGCGACCTCTACGGTTCGGTCCAACAGCACCGGCCATCCGGGAACTGTAATTTTTGCGCCGGATGACGGGTCCTGTTGCCGCGCGTTGACGTAAAACTCCTGATAGGCCTCCCAATCGGCGTCGGTCACGGCAAAGACCCGCTCCCGAAATTGACTCCGGTTGACCGTGTTGACAGTGACAGAAGGGTTGGGCGCCAGCGGATCCAAGGTGGTCAGCGGATTCCGAAATTCATCCAGCCGTTTTCCCGCCGGGCCGATGGCGATGGTGCGCGATTCATCGGCGCCCAACTGCTGCCCGAAGATATCTGTCAACCCTGCGGGGACGGTAACCAGATAGTCGGTACTTGCCTGCGTCGCACCGTTGATTATTAATGAATTGCCCGATACCGCGACCGCTGTGCCCACCAGTTCCGGCGTCACGCTTACGGTGGTCGGATCAAATAGCTCTGGGTCCAACTCGTTGCTGAAGGTCAGTTGGAGCGGACTCCCGGGTCCGCAATCCAAATAGGCACATCCGGCCTCGGTAATCTGCAGTGCGGCATGGGTGTGTCCGCTGAAATCCTTGGCGGCTGTGGTGGTTATCTTGCCTTCAGCGGACGGGACTCCCGGAGAAAATTCGATGGCGAGCTTGGTGTCGGCAGCAAAAGGGGTCACCGGCCTAAATGCCAGCCACCGGCCCGGCTCCAGTTTCTGGGTTGCGCCGGCCGCTTTGGGATCGGCAGCAATCTCGTCCTCGGTGGCCAGCCGTAGTGGCTGCACGTCACCGCCGGCAGTCACCACCACCTTGTCCAAGACCGCTTGAGCGTTGACGAGTTGATCGAAGGTGGCAACGAATACCGGTACCAGGGGGAGACCGCTGCCCGTGGGGGTGAAGTCGAGTACCGAGACAGCCGGGGTGGTGAAGCCGGCGGTCACTGATTGCGCCAGTTGCGCGCCACTGGCCGAGGTGGCGCCGGCCGGAACGGTTACGGCGTAATCGGTAGCCATCGGCAACCGATCGAATGGAATGGCATCCGCGCTCGAGTCGTAGTCAAAGCGCAGGGTTGCGGTTCCCATCCACTGCCAGCTGCCGGGCAACTTCGGCGTGATGACTGCGGGGACAGCCAATTCGGCCAACTGTCCGATGGTGGCGACCGGGACCATCGGCTGATTGAATGTGATTGTGATGAAGGGGGCCAGCGAAACATCACCCTCCGGTTGGATGCGAAGTACTTCCAGCGGCTGGTTATCCGGTTCGACTGCTGGTGTCGGTCCCGCTGCAGGGAAGGAACTCTCAATGGTGTTGCCGATTTGCGGCGGTGCGATGGTCTGGGCCGGCCAGGCGAACGGCTCCGCCGTCGCGGCCGCCGGATCCCAGGCCGGCAACCGATCGATCACCACCTGGACAGCCTGGTCATCAAGCGGATCTCCGGCCACCACTGTGACCGGTTCGGCAGGCGATTGCGATTGTCCGGCAGACAGTTTCAGCCCGGCCAGGGCAACACCGCCCGCCGGCGGCGTTGCGACGCCCGCCTGCGGGGGGCCACTGGTGGTCGAAGCCACCGTGGGTGGTGCTTCATCGCTACCGAAAGTGCAGGCGCTCAGGAGCATTGACGCGATCAGTAGAACGACCACCCCCGCGCCCGGTCGATGACCGGCGCCGCGTCGATGACCGGCGCCGCGTCGTAAGTGGCGGCGTGCATGTCGTTCACGGTGATCCGTCATTGAAGTTCCCGTCTCGCAATTAGGCAGAAGCGACACCAGTGCCACGGATCTGACGCACCCGATTGTGAAACGGTTGCAACTGTCGTGCGCAAACTATGTGAGCGCTCTGCATAGGGCGTTCTCGGCTCAGTGGGAGGTGGGCTCCTGGAAGGTCGGATCGTCGGCATCAGGACCTGCGGCGCCGGGCTCCTCGGCCTTATTGCGTCGCCAACCGTCGAACCGTCCCCAGATATCGTTGACAACATCGGATACGTTCTGCCCCACCGATTGTGCGGCGCCACCGAAGTCCCGACCGACATCCCTGACCGTCTTCACCAATGGATCCGCCGATGCATCGAAGGATTCTTTGTAGGACTTCGCGGCGGCCTTGACCTCCTCACCGAGGCTGGCCTTTTTGTCGTCCTCTCGACGTGGGTAGTTGCCCTCGACGTAGCTGTGATAGTCGCCATCGACCACCCAGTCGCGCATCTCGGCGGCCCGCACCACTGAGAAGGGGTGGGTCTTCAATTCCAGGTTAAGCAGCTTGAGTACGCCGTCGCGAAGGTCACCACTGGATTCGTACTCGTCGGCCTGCTCCAGGAATGCTCCGGTGCTCATCTCGGCCAGCCGATGTCCACCGGCCAGCTTCATCATCACCCGAAGCCCGGCTTCCGGATCCTGGGTGGCAAGTAGACCTGCCCGATCACCGGAAAGTTCGGACTTGCGACTCCATTCCAGCAACGCTGCCACCAGCGCGCGAAGAGCCCAGCCACCAACGGGCAGCCAACCGAAATTGCCGGCGATACGCAGTAGATGCATCAACATCGTCTGATAGACCGCGTGACCGGACATTGCATGGCCGATCTCGTGGCCGAGGACAAATCGGAGTTCATCCTCATCCATCAGGTCAACAAGTCCGGTGTTCAACACGATGAACGGCTTGTCCATCCCAATCGTGACGGCGTTTGCCAACGGGTTTTGCACAACGAACAGTTCGGGCCGTACCTGGGTGTCGAGAACCTGCAATGCTTCCTCGAACAGTCGGTTGATCTTGGCGAACTGCCGCTCATCCACCCGGACCGCGGAACCGAGGAACAGCAAGCGGTGTTGGCGCTCTCGCAATAACCCGGATAGCGCCTTGAGTACGGTGTCAAACCCAGAAAGCGAACGTAGCGTGACCAGCGCTGACCGGTCAGCGGGATGTTCCCAGGCTCGGGTACTGATACCCGGCAAATCAATGCGAGTTCGTGCTGGCGGTGTCGTCATGGTGGATCTTCCCCCGCAAGGCCGTGCGCGGCACGGTGAGCGCCGCTGCTGTCCTTGCCACCCTAGTGCGTCGGCCGTGGGGGCAGGTTCCCGAAGTGGGCTTCGCGGCAATGGGACTTTCGCGGTTGGAGAAAGACGAATGCAGGTGCGGGGCCCTGGCCCAGGCACTTATTTTGTCGGGGTGACAGGATTTGAACCTGCGACCCTCCGCTCCCAAAGCGGATGCGCTACCAAGCTGCGCTACACCCCGTTGACCGATCAAACATTACCTTGCCGGAGCAATGGTGTTTTCCACCCCGAAGAGTCCGGTAAACTCGCTCAGGCAGCAACCTTGGCCGTAAGGTCGCCGTCACTGCGGGCGTAGCTTAGTGGTAAAGCCTCAGTCTTCCAAACTGATGATGCGAGTTCGATTCTCGTCGCCCGCTCCAACGTTTTGCAATGTTTCCCGCAGCCCGTAAGGACGGCAGCATCACGCCAGTCCCAGACTCTGATGCCGGCGCTGGTCGAACACCTCTCGAGCGAGCGCCCGCGCCCACCAGTCCTGTTGCTCCGGTGCTAACTGATTATCGCCCAGGAGCGCCCTCGCAGAATAACTCGTAGGCGCCGGATGATTTGAGACCGCGTCGCTGCCGCCCGCACCTGTGACCGAGGGGGATTGACATCAACCACAGCACGCAGTGCACTAGTGATGACCTCTCGTAGATCGGAAGAGCCATGCGGGTACTGATCACCTCCACGCTGGGTTTAGGTCACCTACTGCCGGTGCTGGAGATTGGCGGATTGCTTGCAGCCGCCGGACATGATGTTTGTATGGCCAGCCCGGCCGAACACGTTGACCGCGTGCGCAGCGCGGGAATACGGCACGCACCAGTAGATATCGCCGACGCTGCCGAGATCGAAGCATTGGCCGGTGATCCCGGCGGAGCGCCCGGCACCCGTGAGCTGAAGATCTTCGGCCGACTCAATCCATTGGCGGCAATGCCCGGTATCGAACACACCATCGATGAATGGGGACCGGACGTCGTGGTCAGTGAGGCGGCGGAATTCGGCGGCGGCCTGGCCGCCGCGAGGGTCCGCCGGCCGTGGGTCCGAGTGCACCCCGGAGCAATCCACGATTGGCAATGGGAACGGATAATCAGCACAGAACTGGACTTAGTCCGCGCGGAGCTCGGCCTGCCTGCCGACCGGGACCTGCGGTGGTTACTCGAGCCGCCTCAACTCTGCCGGATCCCGGCGGCCTTCGAGGCCAATCCCGACAGCCCGTCGGTGTTGCGCTGGCGTCTAGGGGAGCCGCCAGCGTCCCTGCCTCTGACCGATCGTGACGAGACCGTGTACATCACCTTCGGCACCGAAATATCCGGCATGCCAATCTTTTTCGAACTCGCTCGAGCATCCGTGGCGGCTGCCCACGAGGTCGGGCTGCACCCCATCCTGTCGGTCCACCAAGCGGATCCGACCGTTTGGGCCGATCTGGGCGACGTCACCGTCCACCGATGGGTCGATCAGGAAGCGGTCATGACTCGAACAAAAGCCGTCATTTTTCATGGTGGGGCCGGAACGCTGCTCGGTGCGCTCACGGCCGGTACACCGGCTTTGGTGGTCCCGCTGTTTGCGGATCAACCCATCAACGCCACTCGGCTGGCCGATCTTGACGCGGGTCTTGTCGAACATCCCGGACCGGACCTCGCCAGTCGACTCGCTGCGAGCCTGCGGCGACTGGTCACCGAACCGCGGCCCACCTGCTGGTCGCTGGCCGAAGCCATTCGTGACCTGCCAGGCGAACAGGCCGCCGTCCAGTTGATCCAGCAGGCAGCAGCCTCCCCCGGTGTGCTGATCGACTCGGTACCAGGTCGGTGAATTACCGTACTTCGAGCCTGGCTTCGACCGGGCGTCTTTCGCCGGCGTAACGGAAGGCATTAAGTCGCTGCCCGCGTGGAATGACTGAGAGCATAACCTGAACCGCAAGTTTTCAACTGGTCTGCGTGACGGGGGTTGGATCGAAAGTGATGACTGTGTCCGGTCCGAGGTAGGTGAGAGTTTGAGTAAACGTGGTGGTGGGAAATTCAGGCGAATCAACATCGCAGGGTTCAGTTCCAGTCGCGGTGAATTCACCCTCAAGTAGCACAATCTGCCCGTCGACCGACGTGGTTGCCCGCAACATCCGTTCATAGGACTCCAGGACTTGGACGCCTATTGGATGATCAAAGTCGCCCTCATAACAATCGACGGCGTTGGTCCCTGAGTTCTTCCACTCGCCCCCTGCCTCAATAAAGGTATACGTCCTTCCCGAAGAAGAATTGACGACGGCAGTGCACGTGGCCTCATCGCAGGCAGAAGTCACTTTCCAGACAGCATTTGTGGTGGATCCGATCTCTAGAATTGTGCCGCTGGTTGCGGCGACAAGCACCGAAGTGAAGCTATAAACCCCGTTGAAGCCCAGGGCGGGGTTGGTCGGTAGGGCGGCCGCACTTTCCGGGGTGGTTTCCGCGCTGCTGCTGGTGGTCGGCGTGCTGGTACTCGTAGTCGGCGTGCTGGTGCTTGTGGTTGTGCGGGTGCTGGTTTGGGTAGCGCTGTTCGAGACATCCTTGGCCGCCGCAGTTTCGGCGCCGGGGGTGATCACAGGTACCGAGGCGGCGACGGTTTCCGTTGCCACACCAAGGCTTTGCGGCTCATCACTACCGCCGAACAGGAACACA
The DNA here is from genome assembly GCA_038234115.1 of Mycobacteriales bacterium. GTDB lineage: Bacteria > Actinomycetota > Actinomycetes > Mycobacteriales > Nakamurellaceae > Nakamurella. Next base: position 2,859 of record JBBSUU010000007.1, on the reverse strand, counting down.
GCAGCCACCACGATCGCCACCACCGCCGCCGCCGCTGCCACCAGAACCAGCGGTTTGGCCGCCGTTGATGCCGCTTTTGCGACACTGCCCGCACCCACCGCGGAACTGCCGACTGAATCCGCAGCGGCAGTTTTCAAAATGGATACTTCTACCGCGGGCGGCGCCGTCCCACCTCCGGTGGTGTTGGACAGGTTCGACACGAAGTCAATCCCAGTGTTGCTGGCGCCGGTGCTGCCCAAACCGGTTACCTGCGAACCAACCCCGCTCGAGGTACTGGCTGCGGTACTGGTGGAAACAGCGGCGGTGGATCCGGTTGGGGACGCCGCGCCGGCCACAGCAGATGTTCCCAACGTGGTTGCCTGCCCGGCAATGGCTACTGCCGCCATCGTTGCGCTGACAAGCCCGGCCACTCCCCCAACGAGTGCCCACCCAGGACCGTAGGTGCGCTCGGCCGCCGCATCCAATTCCCTCAGCAGAACCGAAGCATCACCTTGACGCTCACCCGGATCCATCGCAAGCGAACGTGACAAGACCTGCTCAAGCGCTGCCGGCAGAGCCGACAGATCTGGCGAGAGCCGCTGCTGCGCCAGAATTCCAACAACATCGGAGCCGCCGAACACAGGTCGATGCAAGAGCACCCCGGTGAGAACCACGGCAGCGGAATACACATCTGAAGTCGGCGCCAACTGTTGCTGCTCCAGCGCCTCCGGACTGGCGAAGCCTGGCGTGCCGCCCAGGCTCGGAGTTCCCCACCGACCCGCCAAACCGAAGTCGATCAGCATCGAGACACCACGTACATCAACGAGAATGTTGGCCGGTGACACATCTCCGTGCACAAACTGCTGCTGATGCGCGTGCGCCAGGCCCAGCAGGGCGCCGCGAAAGATGCTCAGACCCTGCTGCGGCGTCAGATCCGGATTATGTTCCGCAATGGTCCGGAGGCTGACACCCTCGACCCACTCCTGGACCAACCACGCGGCGTCGCTCTCCTCGACGAGATCGTAGACATTGACGATATTCTCATCATGCAGGCCGGCCAAAGTGGAAGCTTCGACGCGAAGCTGCTCCCGCTGCGCGACCGAAGGTGCGATCACTTGTTTGAGCGCGACCTCACGCTCAAGGATGTTGTCCCACCCTTTCCACACCGAACCCCTCGCAGTCTGCGAAACGCGACCCAGCAGTTCGTATTGGGCAATCAACATCGCGATGACCTTTCCCCTACCAGGACGACCGCGTGTCGGAACAATGCACGAGGCGTTGGGCGAAGCGTATGGGCCGGCCAACAGATGTCAACACGATCCCGAATTCCCCATGACCCGGGCACAGAGAGTAGCCAAAACCGGCTCTGCTCACTCACGGTCCGAGCGGCTCACCCACGCTCGTGCCTTGCGTTATCAGTCATCGAGAAGTGGCTCTCCAAGAACTCGAAGGTCCGAAATTAAATGTTCGGCCGAACCGAGATATCCCCTGGAACCAGTTCGCATCTGTCGACGGCGGTGGTAGGAACTGACAAAGACCGGGCCGCTGCGCGTCAGCGCTCAGTGCGGCGGATGAGCCCGCGCGCCTCCGCCGTGGCAACAGCGGCGGTTCGGGAGTCCACGTCGAGTTTGGCGAAGATATGGACCAGGTGGGATTTGATGGTGGCCTGGGAGAGAAACAGCTGCTGCGAGATCTGCTTGTTGGAAAGGCCTTCGGCAACCAGCGTGAGCACCTCGGCCTCTCTGCCGGACAGCGACTGGCTGGGCATGCGCATCCGTTGCATGAGGCGCTGCGCGATGAGCGGGGCCAGCGCTGATTGGCCGGCCGCGGCCGCCCTCACTGCCGCGGTGAGTTCCTCCGGTGGGGCGTCTTTGAGCAAATAACCGCTCGCGCCGGCCTCGATCGCAGTCAGGATGTCGGTTTCCGTGTCGTAGGTGGTCAGGATCAGTACCCGCGGTCCTTCTGCGAGCGCGGTGATCTGTTTCGTCGCCTCGGCTCCGCCCATGGACCCACCGAACTGCAGATCCATCAGGACGACATCGATCCCGCCGGCGGCCGATCGGGTGATGGCTTCTTCGGCGGTGGCGACATCGGCAATAATGCGCAGGCCCTCCTCGGACTCCAGGACGGCGCGCAGGCCGGCCCGGACAACGGGATGGTCATCTGCCAGCAGGATGCGGATCAGGTTCATGAGTGCTGCCCGGGCTGGGTGGGGGTGCGGGCCAGATCGATGGTAACGGCCACCGCGGTACCCTGGCCGGGCTCGGATTCCACCGTCAGGGTGCCGCCGAGTTCGGCTGCGCGCGATCTCATCGACATCAGTCCAAATCCGCCGTCCGGCCCCGGCGCCGCGCCGGGCGGTAGCACCTTGGCCGGGTCGAAACCTACTCCATCATCGACGATGTCGAGGCTGACAGTGGTATCAATGATGGTCAGGGTGACACCGGCGCGACCGGCATGGGCGTGCTGGGTGGTGTTGCCCAGGGCGGATTGGGCGATCCGCAACAATGCAGTTTCCACCGGGGTGGGCAACGCAATCGGATCCCCCTCCTGGCGGAAATCGATTGGGATGCCGAGCTGCTGCGACTTGGTGGTGCACAGCCGTTGCAGCGCCGCGACCAGCGACCTCTGATGCAGGTCTCGCGGAGCCAACGCTGCGACGAAGCGCCGTGCTTCGGTGAGGTTTTCTCCAGCCGTGCATCGGGCCTGTTCGATCAGTTCCGGAGCGCGGCCGGTATCGGTGCCCCGGGCCAGGTCTCGCCCGGCAGCGCGGAGCAGCAATTGAATGCTGGACAGTCCCTGGGCCAGGGTGTCGTGGATTTCCCGGGCCAGCCGTTCCCGTTCGGCCAACACCCCGGATTGCCGCTCGGCGACGGCAAG
>JBBSUU010000006.1:0-18566 GCA_038234115.1 Mycobacteriales bacterium | reverse complement strand
CGCAGCCCCAGGAAGTCCATCTTGATCAGCCCGAGCGTTTCACAGGTCGGGTAATCGAACTGGGTGATGATTGCCCCGTCCAGTTCCCGCTTCATGATCGGGATCAGGTCCAGCAACGGGTCCGATGACATGATGACGCCGGCCGCGTGTACGCCCCACTGCCTTTTCAGACCCTCCAGACCTTTGGCAGTTTCGACTACCCGGGCGACTTCGGCGTCTGATTCGACCAGGGCCCGAAACTCGGCGCCTTCGGAGTAGCGGTCGTGCCCGGCATCGAAAATCTTCGACAGCGGAACGTCTTTGCCCATCACCGGCGCCGGCATCACCTTGGTGATGCGATCCCCGACGGAAAACGGCATACCCAACACCCGGGCGGAATCCTTGACCGCCTGCTTGGCCTTGATGGTGCCGTAGGTGACGATCTGTGCTACCCGGTCGTCACCGTACTTTTCGGTGACGTAGCGGATCACATCGCCGCGGCGGCGCTCGTCGAAGTCGATATCGAAGTCAGGCATCGATACCCGATCCGGGTTCAGGAAACGCTCGAAGAGCAGCCCGTGTTGGATCGGGTTGAGGTCGGTGATCCGCACCGCGTATGCGACCATCGACCCGGCCCGCGAGCCACGGCCCGGGACGACGCGGATGCCGTTGTCCTTGGCCCAGTTGATGAAATCGGCAACGACCAGGAAGTAGCCGGGAAAGTTCATCCCGAGGATGACCTCAACCTCGAAGTCGGCGCGCGCCTGCACCTCTTCGGTGATGCCCCCCGGGAAACGAGAATCCAGGCCGCGCTGGACCTCCTTGGTGAACCAGGTCTTTTCGGTCTCCCCGGCCGGCAGCGGGTACTTGGGCATATAGGAGGACTCGGTGTCGAACGTGGTTTCGCAACGTTCGGCGATCAACAGCGTGTTGTCGCAGGCCTCGCGGAGCTGGTATTTGCCCTCCCACAGTCGGCGCATCTCGGCCGGGGATTTGAGATAGAACTCGTCGGCATCGAATTTGAAGCGATTCGGGTCGTCCAAGGTCTTGCCCGACTGCACACAGAGCAGGGCGCCATGGGTGGCCGCATCCTCCGGGTTCGTGTAGTGCAGGTCGTTGGTGGCCACTACCGGCAGGTTCAGTTCTTTGGCCAGTCGCAGCAGATCGGGCATCACCCGCAGTTCGATACCGAGACCGTGGTCCATCAGTTCGACGTAGAAATTGCCCTCGCCGAAGATATCGCGAAATTCTGCGGCACTGGCCAAAGCCTTTTGGTAGTCACCGATTCGGAGGAGGGTTTGGATTTCACCCGAGGCGCAACCGCTACTGCCGATCAGTCCTTTTGAGTACTGGGCCAGCAGTTCGCGATCAGCTCGCGGTTTACGGTAGAAACCCTCGAGCGAAGAACGTGATGAGAGCCGAAACAGGTTGTGCATGCCCTCCCGCGAGGTGGAGAGCAACGTCATGTGGGTGTAGGCGCCCGAGCCGGAAATATCGTCCTCACCACCGGCCGCCCATCGAACCGGTTTCTTCTCGTAGCGAGAGGTGTTCGGCGTGAGGTAGGCCTCCATCCCGATGATGGGCTTGATCCCGGCGGCGGTGGCCTGCTTATAGAAGTCGTAAGCGCCGAAGACGTTACCGTGATCGGTCATCGCCAGGGCCGGCATGCCCATTTCGGCTGTCCGCTCGAAGAGCTGACCGAGTCGGGCGGCGCCGTCGAGCATCGAGTACTCGGTGTGCACGTGCAGGTGGACGAAGGAGTCCTTTGCTGAAGAACCTGACATACCTGGTAAGTCCTAACTGTCCCGCAAAACCTGCAAGGCGTCGTTCAAATCCTGGGGGTACGGGCTGGTGAACTCGACCCGACGTCCGTCGTCCGGATGGGCGAAGGCGAGGGTTCTGGCGTGCAGCCACTGCCTTTTCAATCCTACGGTGGCGGCCAGCTTTGGATCACTCCCATAGGTCGTGTCGCCTACCAACGGGTGATGCAGCGCGGAGAAGTGAACCCGGATCTGATGGGTGCGGCCGGTCTCCAGATGCACCTGCACCAGGGTTGCGGCCGGGAACATCTCCAAGGTGTCGTAATGGGTGATGGAATCGCGGCCCTCATTGACGACGGCAAATTTCCAGTCCGATTTCGGGTGCCGCCCGATCGGTGCGTCGATGGTGCCGGCGGACGGATCAGGGTGGCCCTGCACGATTGCGTGGTAGATCTTTTCCACGGTTCGTTCCTTGAATGCGGCCTTGAGATGGGTGTAGGCCCGATGGCTCTTGGCAACCACCATTGCGCCGGTGGTTCCCACATCCAACCGATGGACGATGCCCTGGCGTTCTTCAGCGCCCACCGAGGCGACGGAAACACCACGCGCGGCAAGCACTCCGGTGACCGTCGGCCCGTCCCAGCCGGGGCTGGAATGGGCCGCCACACCCACCGGTTTGTCGACCACCACGATATCGGCATCTTCGTACAGCAGGCTCAGCCCGTACACATCCAGAGCAACAACCGGCGGCCGGTTCGCCGGCTCCGGGAGGGTGATTTCCAGCCAGGCTCCGGGTAGCAGGCGTTCGGATCGGATCACCACCGCGCCGTCGATACAAACTCCGCCACCGTCGATGATGGCAGCCACAGCCGTCCGGCTCATTCCGAGCAATCGGGCCAGGCCTGCGTCAACCCGCTCGCCCGCCAGCCCGTCCGGTACCGGCAGGGAACGTAATTCGGTCACTTTTTGGAATCCTTCACAATTTTGGAACCGTCGTAGTCCACGCCGGAAAACGCGGTCACCACCAGCAGAACACCGCCGATACTGATGGCCGAGTCGGCCACGTTGAACACCGGAAAATACTCGGCGTTGGGACCGAATACCGAGACAAAATCGACCACGTGTCCCTGGAAGAAACCCGGTGCCCGGAACACCCGGTCGATGAAGTTGCCCAGCGCGCCGCCCAGGATCAGTCCGAGAGCGGTGGCCCAGCGAGCCGATCGCAACTTCGGGGCCAGCCGAATGATCGCAATGATGACGGCCAACATGATCAGGGCCAGCACCCAGGTCATTCCGGTGGCGAGCGAGAAGGCCGCTCCCGGGTTGCGGATCAACGAGAAGTACACCGCGCCACCAAGAATGCGCGGCTGGTCTGATCCCGGGGTGGTCTCGCTGAGGGTGGCAACGGCGATGATTTTGGTGATCAGGTCCAGTACCACCACCGAAATTGCCAGGATGGCCAGTAGCTGCAGCTTCCGTGGAGGCAGGGTTGCGGCGGGTTCAGGCTCAGGCTGCTGCGAAACTGGCTCGACTTCTGGTGCTTCTGGCTTCTCCTCGGTCACCCCATCAGTGTCCCACTTATTTGTTGGTGGGTTCGCCCTGCTCGCCGAACCAGGACGCCAACGCGCCACCGCGGCCGACCGCCCGCAGCCGGCGTTCGGTGACGGCGCGATCCTGCTCCGGAACCACTACCAACAGCTGGTCACCCTTCTCCAACCGGGTCGTGGGACTGATCGGAATTGAGTTTCCGCTGCGCAGCACCAGTGAGATCGACGCCGCCTTGGGGAGGCGCAACTCGTTGATGTAGACGCCGTGAAGTCGAGAACCATCGGGGATCCGGACCTGCAACAGCTGCGCCTGCATTTCCTCCAGTGGCGCGGCCTCGACCTCGACCTCGGTGGGTTCGCGCAGGTCGATGGCCCCGAGCTTCTTCGCCACCCAGGGCAACGTGGTGCCCTGCAGCAGGGTGTAGATGATGACGATGATGACAACCACGTCCAGGAGCAACCGGGAGTTGTCATCATTGTTCTGATAGAGCGGAATCATCGCCAGCACGATGGGGACAGCTCCGCGCAGACCGGACCAGGACAGCATGGCCTGATCCCGCCAGGACAATCGGAATGGCAACGATGCCACGATGACGGACAACGGCCTTGCGACCACCAGCACGATCAGCCCGATCAGGACGGCGATGCCGATGGCAGCCGGCAGCCGGGTCGGATCCACATACAGACCGAGCATGACGAACAACCCGATCTGAGCCAACCAGCCCAGGCCTTCGGCGAAGGAGAGGGTGGCGGCCCGGTGCGGGAGCCTGGAGTTCCCCAGCCAGAGCGCGGCGACGAAGGTGGCCAGGAAGCCGGAAGCGTGCGCGAATTGGCCAACGGCGTAGGCCCCGCAGATCATCGCGACGGTGGCCAGCGGATAGAGTCCGGCGCTGGGAAGTGCTCCACGTCGCAGCCACCAGGCGCCCCCGAATCCGAGCGCGGCCCCGATCGCGGCGCCGGCCACCAGTTCGTAGAGCACCAACAGCGGGTCGGTCCACGAGATCGCCGTGGTGCCGGCCAACAGCAGTACCGCGATCACGATCGGCGCGTCGTTGAATCCGGACTCCAGCTCCAGGGCCGCCGACAGCCGCCGCTTGACACCGACCCCGCGCAGCACCGAGAACACGGCAGCAGCATCGGTGCTGGAGAGCACGGCGCCCCAGAGGAAGGACGTCCGCCAATCGAAGCCCATCACCAGGTGCACACCGAGCCCGGCCACCGAGATCGATATCGCCACGGCGATGGTCGACAACGAGATACCAAGACCCAACGAGGGTTTCACGTGGTCCCAGCGGGTGGTGATACCACCCTCGGCCAGGATGAACACCAGGGCTCCCAGACCCAACTGCTCTGTCAGCAGCGTGTTGGCGCTGCTGGAGTTGGTTTCTGAGGCGCCGAAATCGATGCCCAGTCCGGCACTTCCCAGCAGAATGCCGATGGCCAGGTACAGCAGCAGCGACGGCATGCCAAGTTTGCGGGAGAACCGGATCGCGATCAAAGCCAGGAGAATTACTGCCGCGCCGATGCCCAAAACCTGTTCGAGCGTTTCCATCGTCAACGCGGCAGTTCTCCTTTGCAGATCGGTTAGGGCGCAGCGGTGGCGGTGAGCGCTCCCATGCCCAGCGCGCCCAGGATGGCCAGCGTCGAGCGAGATCGGTTGAGGGTGTAGAAATGCAAACTCGGCACGCCCTCGGGCAGCAGCTCCTGGCACATTTCAACGGCAAACTTGATGCCCTCCGCTCGCACTGCGCCAGGATCGTCCTGCAGCGGTTCGAAGCGATCGATCACGGACTGGGGGACCTTCTGGCCGGCCATGGTGGCCATCCGGGCGATACCCTTCCAGGAGGTGATCGGCATGATGCCCGGCAGGATGGGGGTGCTCAAACCGGCGGCGGTGACCTTGTCCCGCAGACGCAGGTAGTCGTGGGCGGAAAACAGCATCTGGGTGGTGGCGAAGTCGGCGCCGGCGCGTAATTTTTGGATCAGGTACTGAGCGTCCAATTCCGGATCGGTGGAGTGCGGGTGCATCTCCGGGAAACAGGCCACCCCGACGCAGAAATCACCCAGCGATTTGGTGAGCTCGACCAACTCGGAGGCATAGGTAAGACCGCCGGGGGTGGCCACCCACTCGCCGGCTACATTGCCGGGCGGATCGCCGCGCAGGGCCAGCACATTGCGCACGCCCACGGCGGCATAGGAGCCGATCACGTGACGTAGTTCGGCGACCGTGTGGTTGACCGCAGTCAGATGCGCCATCGGCACCAGGGTGGTTTCCGTCGCGATTCGGCCGGTTACCCGGATCGTTCGATCACGGCTGCCACCACCGGCCCCGTAGGTCACCGACACGAAGGCGGGTCGCAGCGGTTCGAGCTCGCGAATTGTTCGCCACAATTGAATTTCACCCGCGTCGTCCTTCGGCGGGAAGAACTCAACTGAGAACTGCGGATCACCGGCGGACAGTCGGTCGATGACAGTCTCCATGGTTGTTCAGCTTACTGTGAGGGAGTGCTCGACTCTGCCAGCAACCCCGACATTCCGGCCGTGGTCGGTTACATTCTGCGCACCGAATTGGATGCCAGACGAGGGCAGGTCATGCGGGTGGATCCGCGTCTTGGCCCGACCGTTGATGAGTTGATCCATTTCACTCTCAACGGCGGGAAAAGACTGCGCCCGCAATTTCTGTACTGGGGCTGGCGCTCGGTGGTCAGTTCCCAGCAACGCACGCCCGAGCGCGAGCATCTGGTCCTGCGGGCGGCGGCTTCCTTGGAGCTGATTCAGAGTTGTGCGCTCATTCACGACGACATCATCGACCGCTCCCAGACCCGTCGCGGTGAGCCCAGCACGCACCGTGCGCTGGCCAAAACTCATGCCGTCCAGGGCATGCTGGGCGACTCCGACCATTTCGGCGTATCGATCGCGGTGCTGCTCGGTGATCTGGCGCTGGCCTGGGCCGATGATCTTTTCACCGATGCCTGCATCGCACTGGAGGCCACCGGGGCGGCATTGCCCGCGTGGCGGGCGATGCGAACCGAGGTGCTGGCCGGGCAGATGCTGGACATCGGATCGGCCGCCGCCGCCAGTGCCGACCCGGAGCAGCAGATCCTCGATGCGATGGCGGTGAATCGATACAAGACAGCGGCCTACACCATCGAACGCCCCCTGGAGTTGGGGGCCGCCCTGGCCGGTGGGTCGGCAGCGGCCACGGCGGCTTTGCGCGCGTACGGGGCGGATGTCGGTATCGCCTTCCAACTGCGCGATGATCTGCTGGGGGTCTTCGGTGACGCTGCGATCACCGGCAAACCGGCGGGCGATGATTTGGTGGAAGGTAAGCGAACGTTGTTGCTCGCGCTGGCCAGGCGGTCACTGCTCGCGGAGCCGGCGGTATTGGCCGAACTTGATGCCGGGGTGGGGGTTGCGACGACGCCGGCCGACATCGACGAACTGGCCGAACTGATTGCGCGATCCGGCGCTGTCGAGGAGATCGAGACGCGGATCGAGGGTTTGACCACCGCCGGGCTGAGCGCCCTGCGGGCGGCAAACCTCAATCCCGCGGCCGCAGTCGCGCTGGTCCGGTTGGCTCAGGCCGCCACCCGCCGCACGTTTTAACTTTCGGCCTGCGCCCGGCGTTTGACCTCGGTGCCGCGGTTCTCCTGCAGGGCGGCAATCGGGGTGCCCGGGAGCGTGGGGTCTTCCTCGAACAGCCAGTCCATGATCTCGGCGTCGGTGAACCCGGCGTCGGTGAGCAGCATGATCGTTCCGGGCAGCCCCTTGGTGATCTCGCCCGCCGTGACGAACTCGGCCGGAACTCGCAGCACACCGTTCGCCCGGACGGCAAGAATTTGCCGCTCGTTGATCAACTGGTGCACTTTGGTGACCATGACATGAAGCGCCTCGGCGATATCGGGGACCGGGACAAACTTTGGAGTAGTTGGCACCTTCCAAGAGTGCCATCCGACGCGCCGCAAGGCTATTCCGAAAGCAAACAGGCCCACCGGGCGTAGTCCCTCAAATACAATGGGCGGTTGTGGACAGGCAATCGACCCCCGGGTTGGCCGGCACCGTACTGGATGGCCGGTACCGGGTCGGCGGATTGGTCGCGCGCGGCGGCATGTCGACCGTCTACCGCGGCGTCGATCTACGGTTGGACCGGCCGGTGGCGATCAAGGTGATGAAGCCCGAGTTCGCCGCCGACTCCACCTTTCTGACCAGGTTCGAACGTGAAGCCCGTTCGGCTGCCGGTCTGGGTCATCCTGGTGTGGTGGCGGTCTATGACCACGGCCGTGATGGCGAGCACGTCTTCCTGGTGATGGAACTGGTCGATGGCGGCACCTTGCGGGATCTGCTCAAACAGCAGGGATCGTTGTCCGTGCCGGTGGCGCTCTCCATTCTGGAGCCGGTGCTGTCCGCGTTGGGCGCCGCCCATGATGCCGGATTGGTACATCGAGATGTCAAACCGGAGAATGTGCTGATTTCCGGCAAGGGCGAGGTGAAAGTCGCAGATTTCGGGCTGGTCAGAGCAATCTCCTCCAACACCATGATGACCGGCAACGTAATCCTGGGAACAGTTGCCTACCTTTCGCCGGAACAGGTGTCCACCGGCTTTGCCGATGCCAGGTCCGATGTGTATTCGGCCGGTGTGCTGGCCTTCGAAATGCTGACCGGGGCACCGCCCTACGGTGGTGAGAATGCGATCAGCGTCGCCTACCAGCACGTGCACTCCGATGTTCCCCCGGTCTCACAGCAGGCCCCGGGGGTCCCGGCCGCAATTGACGAACTGCTGCTCAATGCCACTTCCCGCGATTCAAGTCTGCGGCCGCGGGACGCCGCCACCTTCCTGTCCGACCTGATCCGGATCCGGGCCAGACTGAACATCCGTCGGGTGCCGGTCCCGGTCCCGGTCCGTCCGAAGCCGGTGCGGCCCGCGGACCGATCGTCAGCGGCGCCGCACCCTTCTGGCCCCACCCGGCCGGTCCGCCCCAGTGGCGCGACCGCTCGCCAGCCCCCTGCGCATGGTCCGACCGGAACCAGAATGGTCCCGGCCGAGCCGCCCGCGGATTCATTTGAATCGTCTGAACAGATGTCGGCCCTCCCCTACCCGCAGCGGCGTCGCCGGCGGCTGATCATCGCCATCATCATCGTTTTGTTGCTCGGTTTGGCCGCCGCTGCCGGCGGTTGGTGGCTCGGTTCGGGTCGATGGACCGCGGTGCCGGCGGTGGTCGGAGTCACCCAGTCCACCGCCGAGCAGAACCTGCGGGATGCGGATCTGGTCTTCTCCGTGACCCAGGCCTACAACAACACGGTCAAGGCCGGCCGGGTGGTGTCGGTGGTTCCCGGATCGGGCGAACGTCAACTCCGCGGCACCGAGGTCACGGTGACGATCTCTGACGGCAAACCCAAAGTTCCGCAGATCGAGGCGGGTTCCGACCCCGGTGCGGCCGCACAAATCATCGAGGCGGCAACCCTGCAGGCGCGAGTTGATCCTGCTGGTCCGGTCTTCAACGACTCGGTGGCCAGCGGCAAAGTGGTCGAGATTCAACCCAAACCTGGTTCGGCCGTCGAGATCGGCAGCACGGTGGTGGTCATCGTGTCGAAGGGACCGGCGCCGGCGCGCATCCCGTCGGTCGCCGACAAAACTGTTGATGATGCGAAAAATGCTTTGGTGGCATCAGGCTTCACCGTCGGCACCCAGATAAACCAATTCGACCCACAACAACCGGCCGGTGTGGTGCTCAGCAGCAAACCCGCAGCCGGTAACAGCATTGCGAAGGGAACCGCAGTTCAGCTGGTGGTTTCCAACTCGCTGACAGTCCCAGAGCTGGCCGGCAGCAGCCAATCCCGGGCCACGGCCGACCTGACCGGCGCCGGCCTGCAGGCCACCGTCGGCCAGCTCGAATTCAACGCCGACATCGATGGCGGCTCGGTCATTCGGAGTGCTCCACCGGCCGGCTCGCTGGTCGATCCGGCGAGTCCGATGGTGACCATTGTGGTTTCGAACGCGATCACCATGCCCAATGTGCTCGACCAGGACCTTGATGCGTCCGCCGCCCAACTGGACAAACTTGGCTTCTATGTCCAGTTGTCGTCATTCTGGGGTTTCGGCAACAACGTCCGAACCCAAATTCCGGAACCGGGAACCCGGGTTGCCCCGGGTTCCACTGTCCAGATCTCTTCGCTTCCTTGAGCCCTGCCGGCGCTCAGCCGCGCAGCATCTCCGCGACCAGAAACGCCAACTCCAGCGACTGCTGAGTATTGAGCCGCGGATCGCAAGCGGTCTCGTACCGATCGGCCAGATCCTCGTCCGCGATTTCCTGTGCGCCACCCAAACATTCGGTCACGTCCTCACCGGTCAACTCGACGTGGATGCCACCCGGATGGGTACCGAGATCGCCGTGTACTTCGAAGAAACCCTGAACCTCATCGACGATGCGGTCGAAGTGTCGAGTTTTGTAACCGGTGGATGCCTCATGGGTGTTGCCATGCATCGGATCGCACTGCCAGATGACTTTGTGTCCGCTGGCTTCGACCTTCTCGACGATGGCCGGCAGCACCTCGCGAACCTTACCGTTGCCCATCCGGGAGATCAGGGTCAATCGGCCGGGTTCGTTGCGGGGATCCAGCCGCTGAACGTATTCCACCGCCTGCTCCGGGCTGGTTCCCGGTCCGATCTTCAGGCCGATCGGGTTGGCCAGCAGTTCGGCGAAGGCAATATGTGCCCCGTCCAGTTGCCGGGTTCGTTCGCCGACCCAGAGGAAATGGCTGGACAGGTCGTACAACCGGGGGCCGTCGTTGGTGTTGACCAGGCGCAGCATTGATCGCTCATAATCGAGCAGCAGTGCCTCATGGGAGGCGAAAATCTCCACTTCGTGCAATGAGTGTGAGTCCACGCCGCAGGCGGCCATGAAGCGCATCGCGCGATCAATTTCACCGGCTACCCGCTCGTACCGCTCACCGGCTCGGGAGTTCAGGACGAAGTCCTGATTCCACTCGTGCACGGTAGCCAGATCGCCCATACCGGCACCGGTGAGGGCGCGCACCAGGTTCATCGCCGCCGAGGAGTTCGCGTAGGCACGGATCATCCGGGACGGATCGTGCAGCCGGTCCTGCGGCCTGGTGGACAGCGAGTTGATGATATCCCCGCGGTAGGACGGCAGGCCGAGCGAATCCAGTTCCGAAGAACGAGGTTTCGCGTACTGTCCGGCGATCCTGGCCACCTTGACCACCGGCATCGAGGCGCCGTAGGTCAACACGACGGCCATCTGCAGCAGCGTCTGGATATTGGCCTTGATATGCGGCTCGGTGTTGTCGACAAAGGTCTCCGCGCAGTCACCACCCTGCAGCAAGAACGCCTGGCCGTTGGCCACCGCGGCCAGCTTCGTCTGCAGCCGATCGATTTCGGCCGGCACTGTCACCGGCGGCACGGCCTCGAGCATGGCCCGCACGGCCAGCACCTGATCCGGGTTCTCCCAGCGCGGTTGCTGCTGTGCGGGGCGGGCCAGTGCCTCATCAAGGCGGGCCCGCAAATCTGCGGGGAGGGGGGGCAAAGTCGGCAGGATCTCGGCCGGAATATCAACTGTCCAGTTCACGCCGTAAGACTATGCGTCAGCGCCATAGGGGTGCTAAACGGGCAGGTCGCAGTATTGGTCTAGCCGCCTTCGATAGCCCGCCAGCGGGCGTACCCGAGGCGCGCGTCATACAGTGCGTGGTGCTGATCCGGGCCGGCGTCGGGGATCGGCGGATAGCCGGCGTCCTCCCAGAGTTGCCGAATCTCCTTGGTGAAACGAGGGATGCTGCGCGGCAGCGCCGGCATCGCACCCCACAGTTGGCACAGCACGACATGGTCATAGGCGGCATACCAGGCCCACAGATCCACCCGACCGGCACCGGCCTTGAAAAATTCGGTCAAATCCGCACGGATCTGCGCTCTGGAGCGCCAAGCACGGTCGGCCGGGCCGGGAAGTTTGTCCAGCACATTTTTCCGAACCCAGCCGATGGCCTTGTCCGGATTGAACTCGCTGGAAATAGCGTAATACTCGCGGCCGTCCTCGCAGACAATGCCGATCGACACCAGTTCGACGGTGGTGCCGTCCTCGATGAATTCGGTGTCATAGAAGTAGCGGGTGATCGGGCCAGCGGGTGGCGCCTGGACCACGTCAGCTTGCTTTCGCCGGGGGTAGTCGGGTGACCGTGCCCGGGCCCTTGCCCTCGGCCGCTTTCGACGCTCGGGCGATGGCCTCGAGTTCGGCCTTGACCTTGGCGGCGTAGACATCGACGTATTCCTGGCCGGTCATCTCCATCAAGCGGTACATGATTTCATCCGTCATCGAGCGCTCGACAAAGCGGTCACCGGCCATCCCCTCGTAGCGGGAGAAGTCCAGCGGACGGCCGATCTCGATCCGGACCCGGGCCGGGCGCCACATCTTGGAGCCGATCGGGTTGACCTTCTCGGTATTGAAGGTTGCGACCGGGATAACCACCACCCCCGCCTCCAGCGCCATTCTGGCCACTCCGGTCTTGCCCTTGTAGAGCCGGCCGTCCGGGGACCTGGTGCCCTCCGGGTAGATGCCGAGAATGTGGCCGTCCTTGAGCAGTCGCACCCCGGTGTTGAGCGCGTCCTGGGCGGCGTTGGCGCCGGTGCGATCCACCGGAATCTGCCCCATCCCGGAAAAGAAGATCTTCTTCAGTCGGCCGTTGAGCCCCGTTCCGGTGAAGTACTCCGCCTTGGCGAGGAAGGAAACCCGGCGCTTGATGTGCAGGGGAAGGAAAAAGGAGTCGGCAACGGCCACGTGGTTGGCCACCAGGATCGCGCCCCCGGATTCCGGAATGTACTTGGTTCCAGTGATTTTCGTGGGAAAGAACAACCTGAGGAACGGTCCGACAAGTACATATTTGGCTAACCAATAAAACACCGGCAAGTCTCCTTCGCCTCTGAGGTGGCGGTTGTCACATTACCGCCGCGGAACCCGGGTGCCCTTCACGACGTGTCACGATGGAGGTCGAACCAGGAGGAACTGATGGCATCGGCCGAGCCGCCGCAATCTTTCACGTCAACCGCCCCACTCTCCCACGACGGAGGCGATGTCGGTGTATTGCTCTGCCATGGCTTCACCGGATCGCCGATTTCATTGCGACCCTGGGCGCAAAATTTGATCGATGCCGGTTACACCGTTCGGCTCCCCCTGCTTCCCGGCCACGGAACCAGTTGGCAGGACGCCAATCTGACCACCTTCGACGACTGGTTCGCGGCCGTGCAGGTTCAATTGGCCGAACTGTTGGGACACTGCCGCTCGGTGGTGGTGGCCGGCCTGTCGATGGGCGGCACACTTACCCTGCGGTTGGCCCAGACGCATCCAGAGGCGATCGCGGGCATCGTCCTGGTCAACCCCGCCGTACTGACACTGCGACGGGCGGCCGGGCTACTCCCGGTTCTCAAATATCTGGTGCCGGGATTGAAGGGTATTGCCGAGGACATCAAGAAGCCCGGCGTCCGTGAACTCGGGTATCCCAAAACACCGTTGAAGGCTTTCGATTCGCTGCGGCGAGCCTGGGTGATCGTGCGCCGTGACCTGCCAAAAGTCACCATGCCGGTGCTCTTGCTGCACTCGGTGGTCGACCATGTGGTGGAGCCGATCAACTCCGACGTGATCCGGGCGGGGATCAGTAGCAAAGATGTCACCGAGGTGGCGCTGGAAAACTCCTTTCACGTCGCTACTCTGGACTACGACGCGGAGTTGATTTTCGCGCAAGCTCGAACTTTCATCCAGCGAGTCACCGGAGGGTTGTCATGACGGCTGCTGGTCCCCTGCAGCCGGGGGAAGGCCCCGGCGACGAATCCGGAGACGTGCCCGATTATGACGCCATGTTTGCCGCCATCGTCTCCCCGTTGTCCGACCAGATGAACTGGGATGCCGTCGATGAGATCGAGGCCGCGGCGGCGCAGCTCGGTGCGGCCGAAGAGGCGGCCCGGGTGGAGGCCGAAGCGGTGGCAAAACGGGCCGTTGATCGGGACCGACGCCGGGCCGAGCGGGCGGCGGAACTGGCCGAGTACACCGCCGAAAAGGCAGCCATCGAGGCCGAGTACAACTCCGATGATGACCACTTCACCCCCCCGGCACCGCCGCCCTTACCCCGGTTGCGACCGGCGACCGTTGGCGCAGTGCTGCTGATGATCGGCGGCATCGTGCTGATTGCTCGCCCGACCCTGCTCTCGGTCGGCCAGGAGCTCACCATCGTGGTCGGTCTGCTGGTTCTGGTCGGCGGCTGCGCGGCACTCATTTCCGGGATGCGTAAATCCCATGATGACGGCGACACCGGGGCTGTTCTTTAACTGTTGTGGTGGCGTATCCGCCGCGGGAAGAATCCAGCGAAGTCAGAGTTCGGCAGCGAACAGGGCGGCGCCGATAACGCCGGCCGCATCACCGAAATGCGCCCGCACCACTGACGGCACCGGGCGGTAGCCGGCCCCGGTCATCCCGCTGGTTCCCGCGGTGGCCTGCTTGATCGCTTCGTCGAGAAACAGATCCGCGATGGTGGATACCCCGCCGCCGATCACGATCACGTCCGGATCGAAGATGTCGATGGCCATCCCGATGCCCAGTCCCAACCAACGGGCCAGGTCGGCCACCGCGGCCAGGCTGGCCGCCTCACCGGCGAGGGCAGCTTTGCCGACCATGGCGCCGGTCACCTTGGACAGATCGCCGCCGGTCAGCCGTCGCAGGTGTTCGCTGGGGAGCGAGATGGCAAGCTCGGCAGCGGTTTGGGCCAATGCGGTCCCGGAGCAGTATCGTTCCCAGCAGCCACTTTTCCCGCAACTGCAGGGGCGTCCATCAGGCACCACGCGCAGATGTCCCAGCTCCGGGGCGACCCCGAAGGCTCCGCGAAACAGCTTGCCATCGACCAGCAAGCCGGCTCCGATACCGGTCCCCAACGCAATCAGCAGACCAACTCTGGCTCCGACCGAGGCACCCCTCCGGTATTCGGCGTAGGCCGCAGCGTTGACATCGTGGTCCAGCACCACCGGGATCCCGAGTCGCGCTTTGAGCCGCGCCGGGACCGGCGCGTCCCGCCAGGCCAGGTGCGGTGCGAACATCACCGATTGTCGGTCAGCGGCGATGAAGCCGGCCACGGCGAGGCCGACCGCGCTCACCCGGTGCCTGGACATCAATTGCTGGACCAATGCCACCAGGCTGTCCTCGGTCTCGACAACTGTCCGCGGGGTTGGCGCGCTTACCTGTTCGATCAGGGTGCCGTCGGCGGCCACCACGGCCGCCTTGATGCTTGTCCCACCGATGTCGATGCCGACGGTGGGAAAGTTAGTCGATGTCAATGTGCAGGACCGGATTTGCAGGTGGGGACTGGGTGGCTGAGTCAGCGGTGGGGCCGGCGGGCTTGGCTTTCGAGTCTGTGGAATCGGCGATCATGCCACGCAGGGCGTTGACCATCAGCAACGCGCCTTCGGCCAGTTTGCGATTGATGTCGCCGTTATCGGATTTGACCACTGTGATCAGGACGCAAATCGGGCAGCTCGTGCAGGGTCGGTGCTCATCCGCCGGCTGCGGCGGATCGGGTTCGGCCGGTTGTTCGCGACCGGCCGCCACGATGGGTTCCAGTTTCTCGGCGACCACGTCCAGCAGCAGGGCGGCCTCGGTCGCCAGGGAGGCATGGTGGGCATTTCCGCTCATCTGTTCAGGCTTTCGCTCAGCGCGGCGGGCCAGCGTGACGGGTCGGGTTCGAAGGAGATCACCAGCGAATCGGACTCAAAACGGGCGCCGGTGGTCAGACACCGTTGCAAGAGCGACGGAAGTGAGATTCGCCGCCGCTGGGCCCCGACGGTGATCACCAGATCATCGCCTGACCTGGTCAGACTGATCTGTCCGCGATCGGCCAACGGAAGCGGCACCGTCATCGAGTAGTTACCTTGCGCGCCGTCCACGGCAAGTTGATCGAGGACCGGCGCTGCCGGGCCCGGGATCGGGTCCAGGTCCCCAAAGACCTGAGCTCCGAGCTCGGTGAGGGCCTGCAGCCCAACGGGTTCACTGGCTCGCCAGGGCGCCCGATACATCGGGATCCCCCGGAAGGATTCGGTCGCCGCAACGAGTTGCACCTCCTGCGCTGTCCTGATTCCACCGGCCCATTCGCCGTCGGCGGCGCCGGGAAGCAACCGGTTCATCACCACCCCGGTGACGCGATAGCCGTGCAGGGACAACGCTGTGAGCGCACGCCGCGCCTCGGCCAACACCACCTTCTCCGCAGTGCTGACGATGATCACCCCGCTCGAACCCGGATCGGTCAGAAGCGCTCTGGCCGCGCTCAACCGGTTCAGGAGATCTCCGATAGCGTCTCGCACGCCGTCCCCCGGCCCGACCGAGCGACCGGTGAATCCGGCTGCCAGGGTACGGAGCAATCGCTGCGGAGTGGCAAAAAGTCGATCGGCGTAGAACCCGAGGGTTTCCGGAAGTGCCAGTAATCGAAGAGTTTCCCCGGTCGGCGCGCAGTCCACCACGATGACCTCGAACTCGCCGGCGGCGGCGAAGGACTCGAGTTCCAGAAGGCTCAGTATTTCATCGGCCCCCGGAAGCACCACCAACTCATCGGCGGTCACCTCGGCAACACCACGGGCAGCCAAAACACCCACCAGGTAGTCACGCACGCCGGACCACGCTTCTTCGAACCGACCTCGGATATCCACCTCGGCGGCCGACAGCGAGTCGGTGATTGCGGTGGGTTCACCGGACAGTTTGACCTGCAGCACATCGGCCAGCGACTGGGCCGGATCGGTGGACAGGATGAGGGTGCGCCGTCCGGTGGCGGCGCTGGCCACTGCGGCAGCAGCGGCCAGCGTCGTCTTACCGACTCCCCCCTTACCGGTGAACAGGACCGTGCGGACTTGCAGTGGCCTCACGCGCTCTCTACCCGTTTGCGGAGCTCCGTCAAAGCCGTGTCCAGGATGACCTTCTCGGCCTTGCGCCGCAGAATTCCGATCATCGGAATCGTCAACTCCACCGACAGCGTGTAGGTCACCTCGGTGACCTGTCCCTGCTCCCCTGGCTTGAGCACATAAGAACCGTGCTGCGCTTTCTGCAGTTTGCCGGAAACCAGATCCCAGGTGACCGACTTGCCATCCTTGGCCCAGTCGTACACCAATTCGTAGGTGTCCTTGATCATCCCGGCGTCCATCACGAACTTGACCTGTTTTGCACGGCCCGCGGTACCGGGTTGGGTGACCTCTACCTGCTTGACCGCACCGGTCCATTCCGGATATGCCGGGAAGTCGGCGATCACGTCCATGATCGCTGCCGGCGCAGCGTTGATAGTTATTGATTGCGAGGATGCGTCGGCCATGCCCGGAACGTTACCCGTTCCAGGTCCAACACATAGGGCTGACCGAAGCGCTGGAAGTGGCCAACATTGATGCATTCCGTCCGGCCGCGTCGCACGCGTGGCATCAAGGGCTGATGGACGTGTCCGGAGAGTGCAATTGACGGTTGTTCCAGATCGATTGCCTGCAGGAGTCCCGGTCCGTACATCTCCAAGCGGGCCGGGATCATGTCGTATCGCATGCCGAAGAGATTCGGTGGGATGTGCGAGCAGAGGATATCGATCGAACCTGCCCCAGTCACCGCAGCCACCGAATCGAGGTAATCCAGGGCCGATCGCACAAAAGGCTGCCAGGGCGACTCGGTCCGGCGAAAGTTACTCCCGGGACGACTCGACCCACCGGCCACAAATCCGAACCGCAGTCCCCCGATGGTTCTCACCTCGCCATCCAGATACTGCAGATTGGGGGGCGCAATATCGGACCAGATCTGCGCCACATCGACATTTCCCAGGGTCAACAGGGTGTTGTCCGGGATAACCTCGATGACCCGCTGATAACGCTCGGAAACGATGTCGATGATGGCCTGGGCCGGGTTGTCAATCGTCGACCAGAGCGAGTGGTTATAGGCGTGTAACTCGGCGAAGGCCCCGACGGTTCGCATGGCGACAAACTTGCTGATCTTCTCGGCGCCGAAAACCGCCCCCATGATGCCGCCGCTGGGATCGTGGTAGTCCACGTAGTCCAGCAGGTCACCGAGAATCATCAGTTGGTCGGCGCCCTCGCCAGCCCGGGCCAAAGCCTCGAAGTTGCCGTGAACATCGGCCACGACATGAATACGCACAGCCCCCACCGTATCGGCAGGGGCTGTGCGGGTGGTTCAGGGGTACTGGTTCAGCGTTGGACGCGATGGCCCGTGGGGTTCGGTCCGGCCTTGTAAAGGTCGACCACCTTGATCGGCACACCCGGCATGGAGGCGTGCAGAACCAGTCCCATTCCGACGTACATTCCGACGTGGGTCACCGGCGAATAGTAAGTGACCAGATCGCCCGGCTGTAGTTGGTCCAGCGGCACCTGGGGGAGCCCGGCCTGCGCGGCACTCACCCTGGGAATGGTGACTCCCGCTTGTTCCCAGGCCCAGAGCATCAGACCGGAGCAGTCGAAGGTGCTCGGACCGACGGCGCCCCAGACGTAGGGCATCCCCTGCCGGGTCAGGGCGGCGGCGACAGCGATACCGGCGGCCGTATCGGGCGCCAGATCGACGGCAAGACTGGACAGATCGGAGGTATCTATGGCGCCGTCGGTGATGCCGGCAGCAGCCCGATCAGCGGCCTGCCGCGCGTGCACCGAAGAAGCCGCACCAGATGCATTCGAGTTCTCATAATTGTCTACCGCAGCCACCCGCTCGGACAGCGTGAGTGCGCTGTAGAGCTTCTCGTAGGTCTTGATCTGCGCTTCCATCGAGACCTGCTGAGTTACCAGGCCGGCCTGGGCGGCCACGGCAGTGTCCTTGGCGCTCTGGGCGTCAGTGGCTGCTTTCGCGGCCGCATCGCGAGCGCCTTCGGCTGTCAGTTTGGCAGTTTCTGCCACTGCCTTGGCCTCGGCGGCTTTGGCCATGGTGTTCTTGGCATCGCCGGCGACGCGGTTGAGTGCTGATGCCTCATCGAGGTAGTCCGCCGGCGATTGGGCGGTCAACAACGTGGAGAGCTGACTCAGGCGCGCACCGCGCGGGTGGGCGTGGACCTGGACACCGGGGACGCACTCCTCCGTCTGGAGGAGCTGTCCCGGGCGCGTACTGCGCAGCTCCGGGTGGACCTGGACGATGCTGGCGCTGCGGCCCGCCTAGACGCTCTGGCCCGTGATCGCACGGCCAACATCCGCGTCAACACCATCGGTGGCGGCGGCGCCGACGGGGGTGGCGGTGGTCTCGGGGGTTTGCTCAGCGGCGGCGGCCTACTCACCGCGGGT
>JBBSUU010000005.1:0-18676 GCA_038234115.1 Mycobacteriales bacterium | reverse complement strand
GCAGATTCCGGGGAGTCGACCGGCGGCGGGTTCTTGTGCGATATCACCAGCAGCCCCGCGATGAGTTCCTTCTTCAGGTCCCTTGGCACTTCGCTTGGTGGAGCGCTCGGTCGTTCCATCACCGGCACCAGGCGGCGCCGCCGATGACCGGCGAACTTGGGGCTTTGGCGGTGCGTTCGATGGTTGTTTCGACTTCTGGCTTCGGAAACCCGGGCTGACCCGATGTCGCCGGGACAGGCAATTTCGGCCAGCTTGGACGGCCCCCTGTGCTCGGCAACAAGGCGCGCGGTCGACTACGCGATGCCGGCATTTCCCGGTGGGTTGCACCAGGGGTTGGCCTCCCCGTGGCTGACGCTGGTGATCTCCCTCGCCGGGCCGGTGGCGGTAGACATGCCCGATCGCAGCGGCAGCGTCCGACACACCGAATTCAACGCACTGGTCGGCGGTCTGTGCCCTGCCGCGGTGCAACTGCCGATGGTGGGGGAGCAGCGCGGAATCCAGATTGACATCAGCCCGCTCGAGGTCAGACGGATCCTTGGTCTGCCGGCCGGTGAAATCGCCTACCGCACCGTTGATCTGGTGGAAATCTTTGGTCGCTCCGCTGATTGGCTGGGAGAACAACTTCGGGCCGAAGCCAATCCGCGGCGTCGTCTCCGGATGGTCGGTGAGGTGTTGAATCAACGTATGGTCGACGGCCCGTCGTCCCCGATCAGAGCTGAACTACGGCACGCCTGGAAACTGCTCGGGCAGCACCAACACTCTATTTCCGACGTTGGGGACAAAATAGGTTGGAGCCGGCGTCACCTGACTCAGCAATTCACCAGGGAGTTCGGCATTGGACCCAAAGTGCTGTCGCGCATAGCCCGTTTTGATCACGCGGTGGCGCTGATTCGTGGTGCCCGGTCGGGTGGTCTGGCCGATATTGCGATCAACACCGGCTACACCGATCAGGCCCATTTCAGCGCCGAGTGGCGAACCATGGCCGGGTGTTCGCCGACCGAATGGATCCGCCGGGAGTTCCCATTTTTACCAGACAGGGACTGACGAGCGGTGGCATCTTGAAACCATGACAACCACCAACGAACCATCACAAACGCCGGCACCCAATTCCGGGAAGCGGGCTCCCGGCTGTTGGCCGTGTTTGTCCTACCGTGATGCCGGTGCGGCCTTGGACTATTTGGCATCCGTTCTGGGCTTCGAGAAGGTCTGTTCCTATCCCGGCGAGCAGGGTCGGGAAGTGGCGCACGCGGAGATGTCCTGGCCGGGCGGCGGCGGCATCATGTTCGGTTCGCCCAGGCCGGTAGGTGACCCCCATCGGATCGAGCCAGGCTCCGGGATCACCTACCTGTCGAGTGAAAATGTGCCCGATATCTACCGGCGAGTTCGCGATGCAGGATGGTCAGTTACCCAAGAACTCACCGAAACTGACTATGGCTCAACGGATATCGGGTTCTGCGATCCAGAAGGAAACCGATGGAACGTTGGGACCTTTCAGGGTGAAGGCTACTGAATCTTCGCCTGCCGGACCTGGTGGGTGAGCTTCAGACTCTTGCCGGTAGGCCTTCGCTGACGATATCGGCGACTGTTTCCAAGGTCCTGACCCGCGCTTCGAGACCGTAGACCTGGCTGGTCAACATCAACTCATCAACCTGCGTCCGATCCACCAGGTCGGCAAGCTGCACTCGGACAGTTTCTTTCGACCCGAGCAATTGGCCCCGACGCCGTTCTGCAACGAAGTCCAGCTCAGCGCCGCTGAAGGTGTAGTTGGCGGCCTCCTCCGGGGTGTCCAGGGCTGCGGGCCGTCCGGTGCGCAGGCGTAGGAATGCCAGCAACCCGGGCTTGGCCAAGTAGGCGGCCTCCGCATCGGTTTCGGCGGCAACGGCATTGACCCCGATCATCGAATACGGTTCCGTCAAGAATTCCGAAGGCCGGAAGTTCCGCCGATAGAGTTCAAGGGCGGCTTCGGTATTCGCCGCTGAGAAGTGATGTGCGAAGGAGAAACGAAGGCCCAGCATGCCGGCCAGTTGCGCGGAGAATCCGCTGGAACCCAGCAACCAGATCTGCGGCATGGTGTTGGCCGTCGGGACTGCCGCGAGCCGCTGCGGATCACCGGCCAGCATCCCCATCACCTCGGCCAGCTCCTGGGGGAAGTCTTCGGCGGAAAGCCCGTCCAAACTCCGCCGCAGCGCCAAGGCCGTTCGGCCGTCGGTGCCGGGTGCGCGTCCAAGTCCAAGATCTATCCGGCCAGGATGGAGCGACTCGAGCATCCCGAACTGCTCGGCAACCACCAAGGGCGCGTGGTTGGGCAACATGACGCCCCCCGAGCCCACTCGAATGCTTTCGGTGTTCGCCGCCAGATGCGCAATCAGAACCGCCGGCGAGGAACTCGCGATGCCAGGCATGTTGTGGTGCTCGGCCACCCAGAATCGTTGATAGCCGAGACGTTCGGCGTGTTTGGCCAGTTCGGTGCTGTGCTGCAGTGCTTCGGTGGTGCCGGCATTTTTGGCTACCGGCGCCAGTTCGAGAACGGACAGCGGAAGGGTTGCAGATTTCTGGCTCATCCTGGGATCAACAAGGGTTGGGGCCAGTTGCTTCCCGTAATCTGCTGTGAATACCGTCGCAGTTAGTTGGATGTCCAACTATCGGACTAGCTAGAGTTGGCTGTCAGGCGGTACCGTGGGCTCATGTTCGAACTGACAGCTGACCAGCGCTTCATCGCCGAAGCAGCACGCGAATTCGCCGACAAGGAACTGGGACCGCGGGCGCTGGAGTGGGATCGCACCAAACACTTCCCGGTGGACGTCATTCGAAAATCCGCCGAACTCGGAATGGGTGGTATCTATGTCGGCGAGGACGTCGGAGGCAGTGGCCTGAGTCGACTTGATGCGGCCTTGATCTTTGAGGCGCTGGCCACCGGTTGCCCGACCATTGCCGGGTACATCTCCATCCACAACATGGTGGCCTGGATGATTGACAGCTATGGCAGCGACGAACAGCGCCGGCGTTGGCTACCAGACCTTTGCACGATGAAAAATCTCGGCAGCTACTGCCTGACCGAACCAGGTGTCGGGTCCGATGCGGGCTCACTGTCCACCAAGGCGGTACTTGACGGTGATCATTACGTACTCAACGGAGTCAAACAGTTCATCTCCGGCGCCGGTGCCACCGACATCTACGTGGTGATGGCTCGCACGACAAACGAACGCTCGCATGGCATCTCCACATTTGTGGTGGAAAAGAACACACCGGGGCTCTCCTTCGGGCCAAATGAAATGAAGATGGGTTGGAATGCGCAACCGACCCGACAGGTGATCTTGGAGGATGTTCGGATTCCGGCCGACCACCTGCTCGGCCGCGAAGGCGATGGCTTCCGAATCGCAATGAAGGGCCTGAACGGCGGCCGGGTCAACATTGCTGCCTGTTCCCTGGGCGGAGCTCAAACGGCTTTTGACCGGGCTGTCAATTACATGCAGTCCCGCAAGGCATTCGGCTCGGCTCTGACCAAATTTCAAGGGCTGGCATTCGAACTGGCCGAAATGAAGATCGACCTGGATGCAGCCAGGCTGATGCTCTGGCGGGCAGCCGATTCCATCGATCGGGACGATCCGGCGTTGGTG
Organism: Mycobacteriales bacterium; assembly: GCA_038234115.1. Lineage (GTDB taxonomy): Bacteria > Actinomycetota > Actinomycetes > Mycobacteriales > Nakamurellaceae > Nakamurella. Next base: position 15,059 of record JBBSUU010000005.1, on the reverse strand, counting down.
TCGCACTGCGCCGCGGCCAAGAAGTTTGTCACCGACACCGGTTACTCGGTCGCCAACCGGGCCCTGCAAATGCACGGCGGCTATGGATATCTGTCCGAATACGGAATCGAAAAGATTGTCCGCGATCTTCGGGTACATCAGATTCTGGAAGGCACCAACGAAATCATGAAGGTCATCGTCGCGCGTTCTATCACCGGCTGAACCTGGGCGCGGTGGTGGGCTATCCGACGCTGGCGGCACCCGCACCACGAAAACAAAACCACAAAAAGCGGGCAGCCAAAGCCGCTACCGGTTGGCTTGACGGGCGTAGATCAGTTGGACAGGCTGATGGCATGACCACCTACGCTGCTGCCGCCATGAAGCCAGAAGAGTTGAGCCCCGAAAAGCAGGCCCGGTCAGTGTTGGTCGAAAAAGGGGGGGTCGCGATGGATTCGGCTCCGGTCCCCGCCCCCGGTGCCCGGCAGGTACAGGTAAAAATCGCTGCTGTTGGGATTTGCGGGTCCGATGTTCACTATTACGAACACGGTCGAATCGGTGACTACGTGGTTGAACAACCGCTGGTCCTGGGTCACGAGGCCGCCGGCGTCGTCACGGCGGTCGGTTCTGAGGTGTCCAACCTGCAAGTAGGGGATCGCGTCGCGCTGGAGCCGCAAGAAACCTGTGGACGTTGTGTCCAGTGCCTGGCCGGCCGGTACAACCTGTGCCCCGACGTCATCTTCTTCGCCACTCCGCCGGTAGACGGGGCGTTTGCCGAGTACGTGGTGTTGGATTCGATCCGGGCCCATCCGGTCCCCGATGGACTCAGCGATGAAGCGGCCGCGCTGATCGAACCGCTCTCGGTCGCAGTCTGGGCGGCGCAGAAGGCGGGCATCGAACCGGGGGATCGAGTGTTGGTCACCGGCGCCGGGCCAATCGGGTTGCTCTGTGTCCAGGTGGCACGGGCCCGTGGCGCCGCGGTGGTGGTGGCCTCCGATACCAACGATGCCCGGCTGGAGAAAGCCTTCGAACTCGGGGCGACCAGGGTGAACAACCCGGCGAAATCCGCCGGGGCCGAGACAGCTTGGCAGGAAGAGGATTTTACCGTCGTCCTCGAGTGTTCCGGGGCCGCGCCGGCGATCCGCACCGCCTTTACCAAAGCGGCTCCGGCGGCCAGGATCGTGTTGGTCGGAATGGGTGCCGATGAGCTGATGCTGCCATTGAGTCTGATTCAGAACAAGGAACTGGTCGTCACCGGCACCTTCCGCTACGCCAATGTCTATCCGGCAGCCATCGCGTTGGCCGCCTCCGGCGCGATTCAACTCGATGAACTGGTCACCGGACATTTTGGGTTGGATGAAGTCGAACTCGCTCTGACCAGCGCCAAGCGCGATCCGTCGGCGCTCAAAGCAATCGTGCACCCCGGACAGATCGGGCTGCAGGGCTGAACCCAACACCGGGTGCGCGCGTCGAGAGCACCTGATTACCGCTGACAGTTGAAAGCCTGCGAGGATTGGGCGGTGAGCACTGACGCCGGTGCCCCAGTGGGCGCACCCGAACTGATGCGGGGAAGTTTTGCCCCCACCACCAGAACCTTGATCGACATCCTGCGTTCCTCGGCTCTTCATCATCCCGATGCCACCGCGTTGGACGATGGCACCAACCGGCTGAGCTACCAAGACCTGGTGCTGGAAATCGAATCGGCCGCCAAATCACTCAACGAACACGGCATCGGTCGCGGCGATCGAGTAGGTATCCGGATCCCCTCCGGCACCGCGGACCTCTACGTGTGGATCTTGGGCGTTCTGATGGCCGGATCGGCTTACGTTCCAGTTGATTTCGAAGATCCGGCTGAGCGTGCCTCATTGGTGTTCGGCGAAGCCGGAGTCGCAGCCATCGTGGGCGAAGGGGGCAGCCTCACCGTTTTGCTCGCATCAGCCGAACCGAAAACCGATTCGCAAATACCGGATCCGGCTGATGACGCCTGGATCATCTTCACCTCGGGATCTACCGGCACCCCGAAGGGGGTAGCCGTGACCCACCGGAGTGCGGCCGCCTTTGTCGACGCCGAGGCGAGAATGTTTCTGCAGGGCAACGATATCGAGCCGCTGGGACCGGAAGATCGAGTATTGGCAGGACTTTCTGTTGCCTTTGATGCCTCCTGTGAGGAAATGTGGCTGGCGTGGCGCCATGGGGCAGCGCTGGTCCCGGCTCCGCGATCATTGGTCCGCACCGGCATCGACCTCGGACCCTGGCTGATCGCCCAAGAGATCACGGTGGTTTCCACCGTGCCGACCCTCGCCGCTCTGTGGCCGGTGCATTCCCTGGATGCGGTCAGACTGCTGATCTTCGGCGGTGAGGCCTGCCCACCGGAACTGGCAGAGCGGTTGGTCGACCCCTTCCGCGAGGTCTGGAACACCTACGGCCCCACCGAGGCGACCGTGGTGGCCTGCGGCGCCGAGTTGACCGGTGTGGCCCCGATCAGGATCGGACTGCCTCTGGACGGCTGGGATCTTGCGGTGGTGGATGGTTCAGGGCTACCGGTGCCGGCGGGGGAATCGGGCGAACTGATCATCGGCGGCGTCGGTCTGGCCCGATATCTGGACCCGGTCAAGGACGCCGAGAAATTTGCTCCGATGTCGACACTGGGTTGGGAGCGCGCTTATCGCAGCGGGGACATGGTTCGCCGAGAACGAGCCGGATTGGTCTTCCTGGGCCGGATCGACGAGCAGATCAAGTTGGGTGGACGGCGGATAGAACTGGGCGAGATCGACGCAGCGATGCAATCGCTGGCCGGCGTGGCCGGCGCCGCAGCCGCGATCCGAAAAACGGCAGCGGGCAACCAGGTGCTGGTCGGTTACTTCGTGGTCGACGACACCGACCCTGCCGGGCGTGAGTTCGATACTTCACAAGCAACCCAAGCCCTGCGACAACTGCTACCCGGCACGATGGTTCCGATGCTGGCCCGAGTTGACACGTTGCCGACCAGAACCTCCGGCAAGGTGGACCGTGACGCCCTGCCCTGGCCGTTGTTGCAGGCGATGGCGGAGCCCGCTGCCACTGATAATCTGCACGACACTGCCGCCTGGATTGCGCAGCAGTGGCGCAACATCCTGGGCGCGGCGGTTACCGGCGCCGGCGACGACTTCTTCGCCCACGGTGGTGGCAGCCTGACCGCCGCTCAATTGGTCTCGGTCCTGCGCGCAAAGTTCCCCGAGGTCACCGTGGCGGATATCTACGCTCATCCGAAGCTGGGAGCGCTGGCCCAAGTTCTGGATGAGATGGTGCCGGCCGAGCCGGAGTCCGTGCGGGACGTGACACCGGTGCCGCTTCGGGCGCAGGCGATACAGATCGTGATCACCGTGCTGCTGTCCACTCTCACCGGAATGCGATGGCTCACCTGGCTTTTGATCGGGAACAACATTCTCTCCCGGTTCGGTGAATTTTCCTGGGCGCCGACGGTGTCCTGGTGGTGGGTGTTGCTCGGGGTGGTGATCTTTATCAGCCCGCCGGGCCGGATGGCGGTTACCGTGGCGGGCGCCCGACTCCTGCTGCCGGGTCTGCAACCCGGGACCTACCCGAGAGGGGGGTCGGTGCATCTGAGGATCTGGGCGGCGGAACGACTGGCCGAAGCAACGGGGGCCACCAGCCTGGCCGGTGCTCCCTGGATCGCTTATTACGCCAGAGGGCTGGGCGTCAAGATAGGTCAGGACACCGATCTACACTCGCTCCCGCCGATCACCGGCATGCTGAGCCTGGGGAAGGGCTGCTCGGTCGACAGCGAAGTCGATCTGAGCGGGCACTGGCTTGATGGCGACCTGCTGCGCGTGGGCCGGATCAAAATCGGCGCCGATGCCATCGTCGGCTCCCGAAGCACCCTGGGACCCGGTGCGACGATTGGTGAGAACGCCAAACTGGCTGCTGGATCGGCAGTCTCGGGCGTAGTCCCGGATAACGAATATTGGGCAGGTTCGCCGGCCGTGAGACTGGGCAAAACCCGGCACAATTGGCCGACCCAGCGACCGCCGCGTGGTGGTGTCTGGGTACTCGCCTACGGTTTCGGTGCGGTCCTATTGGCCGCTCTGCCGCTCATTGCCGCCATCCCGGGGCTGGCCTTGCTCGGGTTCTTCCTCCGCGATGCGCGCAGTCTCGGTCAAGCCGTTACCGCAACACTGATTGCCGTGCCGCTGGTGACCGTTGCCGCGTTGACCATTTTCATCCTGCTGACTGTAGTCAGTGTTCGACTTCTGAGCATCGGCATGGTGCCGGGCTATCACCCGGTCCGTGGTCGGGTCGGCTGGCAGGTCTGGTCGACGGAAAAGCTGATGGATTCAGCTCGGACCATCGCGTTTCCGCTCTACGCCAGCCTGCTGACTCCGATCTGGCTGCGGATGCTCGGCGCCAAGGTGGGCAGCAACGTCGAGGCGTCGACGGTGGTGATGTTGCCCAAGCTGACAACCGTCGGCAGCGGCGCCTTCCTGGCCGACGACACCATGGTGGGCTCCTACGAGCTCGGCGGCGGCTGGTTACGGATCGAACACTCCAAAGTCGGCAAACGCGCATTTCTGGGGAACTCCGGAATGACAGCGCCCGGCCGACGGATACCAAAAAATGGGCTGATTGCGGTGTTGTCAGCGGCTCCGCACAAATCAAAAGCGGGCAGTTCCTGGCTGGGTAGCCCGCCGGTGGAGTTACGCCGGAAGTCATCCGGTGGCAACGACCAGCGAACTTACGCACCCCCGCTGAAACTGAAAGTGGCCCGGGCACTGGTGGAAACCTGCCGGATCATCCCGGCAATGGTGACGGTGGCGATCGGGCTGGGCATTCTGCTGAGCTTGGAGTGGCTGATCGACGCCGGCGGCGTGGCGCTGGCCGGGGTGCTCTCCGGTGTCCTGCTGGTCTTGGGTGGAGTACTTGCGGGGCTGGTTTCGGTGATCGCCAAGTGGGTATTGGTGGGCCGGTTCGCCGTGGTTGAACACCCGCTCTGGAGTTCCTTCGTCTGGCGTAACGAGCTGGCCGATACGTTTGTCGAGACCGTTGCGGCGCCTTGGCTGGCGGGCCCGGCGACGGGTACGCCGATCCTGAATTGGTGGTTAAGAGCGCTGGGTGCCAAGATCGGGCGCGGCGCCTGGCTGGAGACTTACTGGTTGCCCGAAGCCGACCTGGTCAGCATCGGAATGGGGGCGACCGTCAACCGTGGTTGCGTTCTGCAGACCCACCTGTTTCACGATCGGATTATGAGCATGGACACCGTTACCCTGGCCGCCGGAGCCACCATCGGGCCGCACGGCGTCATTCTGCCGGCCGCCGCCATCGGCGAAAACGCCACGGTGGGCCCGGCCTCGCTGGTGATGCGTGGCGAGTCGGTCCCGGCCAACAGTCGTTGGATCGGCAACCCCATCGTTTCCTGGCCGTCGGCCAAAAAGCCGGTGGCTGCGGTGCGTTCATTGCCGTCGAAGCCGTGAGAAATGCTGCCATCGCCGGGCTACCGGGCGCCGCAACGGCCGGCGACGATTATGTCCCGTCGCATGGTAACGGGGGATACCACGTCACCCGGTACGACCTGACCCTGACCTATCGGATGACCAGCAATCGGTTGACCGGGCGAGCTGAGATCTCCGCGGTTTCGCAGATGGCCCTCTCCCGGTTCACGCTGGATCTGGCAGGTCTGCGGGTGAGCAAGGTGAGTGTGAACGGGTATCCGGCCGGCAAGTTCAGCCAACCCGGGCGCAAACTGCACATTTGGCCCGCCGCCACCATTCCGGTCGGCTCGGCAATGCTCATCGTCATTCAATACAGCGGTAATCCCGCTCCGATCGGTGGCCGCTGGGGGCAACTTGGCTGGGAGGAACTCACCGACGGTGTCATCGTTGCCAGTCAACCCACAGGTGCGCCCACCTGGTTCCCGTGCAACGACCACCCGCGAAACAAGGCAAGCTATCGGGTTTCGATCACCGCAGATTCGCCCTACCAGGTGCTGGCCAATGGAACTTTGATCGAAAAGCGAAAGGCGGCGAGTCAAACCACCTGGGTGTACGACCAACCGGAGCCGATGGCAACCTATCTGGCGACAGTGCAAATCGGGCAGTACGAGGTGGCGGATCTGGCCTCGAAGCCGGTGCCGATGACGGCAGTTGCGCCGGTAGCTCTTCGGGCGATGGTGAAAGTGGACTTCGGTCGGCAGCAGGAGATGATGCTGCTTTTCCGGAAGCTCTTCGGTCCCTATCCGTTTGCTGCCTACACGGTGGTTGTCACCGATGATCCGCTGGAGATACCGCTGGAGGCCCAGGGACTCTCGATCTTCGGGTCCAACTATGTGGACGGTCGTCGGAGCCAGGAGCGTTTGGTGGCCCATGAATTGGCTCATCAGTGGTTCGGGAACAGTCTGAGCGTTGCTTCCTGGAAACATATTTGGCTCAATGAGGGTTTTGCCTGCTATGCCGAATGGTTGTGGTCGGAGGGCTCCGGCGGCCAATCTGCGCACGCGCTGGCGCTGCAGGCCAGGGCGGGTCTGGCGATGAAACCGCAGGATCTGATCATCGGCGATCCCGGACCGGATCAGATGTTCGACGATCGCGTCTACCAGCGTGGTGCCCTCACCCTGCATGCCCTGCGACGCCAGGTCGGCGACGATAGCTTCTTCGAACTCCTGCGTACCTGGGTGGCCGACAACCGGCACGCCAATGTGGACACCGATCGCTTCCTGACGCTGGTGAAACTTTTCGGTGGAGACACGGAGCTGTTGCGGCGCTGGCTGTTTGCCACATCTCTGCCGCTGCTCTGAAATTCGCCAGTGGTCGGTCCGCAGCCCCAATCGGCAGCCGGCCGGTCGGCATCAGTGGGCGAGCACCTCGGCTGCGTCCTGCACTCGGACGTCGATGGTAGAACCGGTTTCGACGGCAACACTGGCAGCGTGGACCGGACCGACGTCCAAGTCAGCCAGCTGATAGCGACCGGGTGACGTTGTCACCGCTCCGGTCGCCTGCCGCGGGCTGCCCACCAGGATCAGCGTGGGATCCATCGCCAGCCCCCAGCCGCTTGCCTTCAGCACCGCCTCCTTACGGGCCCAGAGCTGTGCCCGGCCGCGATCCCGTTGACTGGAGGGCATCTGGTCAATTTCCCGCCGTTCCAACCGGGACAGGGCCACGTCGTCGAAGCCGGTGAAGTCCGTCGCCCCCACTTCTTCGCCATCGATTCCGATCTCCAGATCCATCGTGGTCGCGACGAGCACCAGGCTGCCGGCACGGGAGAGACTGAACTGGCATCGTGCGTTGACCAGGCGGGGTTTGCCGTGCTGGTTCGGCTGGTCGATCGCAGCGCACCGAACGCAGGTCCGGTCGAAGACCAGGTCCGCGGGCGGGATCCGGACCACATCGGAGAGCACGCGGCGAAGCAAGGCATGGGAGAGGACGTATCGGATGCGATCCACCGGTCGCAGTAGCCGGGCCGCCGCCGCGCGCTCGTGCCGGTCCAGTAGCGCTTCGAACCCGCAGAGCTGGGTTTTGGACGCGATGGCCGGATCGACCCACCAGACCTGAATCGGGTGGGTCAACGGGTGCTGAAAGCGGCATCGAAGGCTGCCGCCGGCGGTTTGAGCTGCTTGGATCGGACGAAGGCCAGTGCCGCCGGCGCCCCGGCCAGTCGGTCCATTCCGGCGTCTTCCCATTCGATGGAAATGGGACCCTGGTAGTTGATCGAGTTCAAGGTGCGGAAGCAATCTTCCCAGGGCACATCACCGTGGCCGGTGGACACAAAATCCCAGCCGCGGCGAGGATCGGACCAGGGCAGATGCGAGCCGAGGCGGCCATTGCGGCCGTTGGTCAAACGCTTTCGGGTGTCCTTGCAGTCGACATGGTAGATCCGGTCCTGGAAATCCCAGAGAAATCCGACCGGATCGATGTCCTGCCAGATCATGTGGCTCGGATCCCAATTCAGGCCGAACGCTTCCCGGTGCCCGATTGCGTCCAGGGTTTGGACCGTTGTCCAGTAGTCGTAGGCGATTTCGCTTGGATGCACCTCATGGGCAAAACGCACACCGACCTCGTCGAAGACGTCCAGGATCGGATTCCAGCGGTCGGCGAAATCTGTGTACCCGGCGTCGATGATCTCCTGTCGGACCGGTGGAAACATCGCAACGTACTTCCAGATGGATGAGCCGGTGAACCCAACAACGGTTTTCACCCCCAGTCGCGCTGCGGTCCTGGCGGTGTTCTTCATCTCCTGCGCAGCTCGTTGCCGAACTCCTTCCGGATCGCCGTCTCCCCAGATGTGGTCCGGAAGCATTTCTCGGTGCCGGATGTCAATCGGATCGTCGCAGACCGCTTGGCCTTTGAGATGGTTGGAGATGGCATAGACCTTGAGGTTGAAACGTTCCAGGATGGCCAATCGGTCGGCGATGTAGTCATCATCTACCGCGCCGCGATTGGCATCCAGATGATCTCCCCAGCAGGCGATCTCAAGACCGTCATAACCCCACTCGGAAGCCAGTCTGGCCACTTCGACGAATGGTAGATCGGCCCACTGGCCGGTGAACAGGGTGATGGGACGGGTCATGTGAAGAGCCTTTCATGAAAATGCCGGGTCCGGTCTTGCCGCGGAGTTAGGGAACCGCGCTGATCGCCTGCTTCAAGAATGCGTAGCCGTCGGTGGCGATGGCGTCCTGATCACGTTCCAGGCTTCGCCAGATAGAGGCAGCTGTGGCGATGGTCGCGTTGTCCGCGGTGAAGGATTCGATACAGAGCGGCCCGCGATAGTCGACCTCGCTGAGGGCAGCGAGAATGCTTGCCCAGTCGAGGTGATCATTGCCGGGGGCACCGCGGTCGTTACCGCAAACCTGCACGTGCGCTATACGATCGCCGGCCCTGCGGATGGCCGCCGGTAGATCCTTTTCCTCGATGTTCATGTGGTAGACGTCCAACAGAACACCGCAGCCCCGCGGTGCCAGCCCATCAATGGCGGTCATGGCCTGGTCCACCGTATTTATCAGGCTGGTCTCGTACCGATTGAGGGGTTCGATCCCGATCTTGACGCCGGCTTCGATGGCGTGATCCACCACCGGGGACAGCGAATCCCGGAGTTGGGCGTAGGTGTCCATGCGCTGCGTCGCACTCAGTCGCCAGGTCCGGCCGACAGAGGCGTAGGCCGGTCCGGCGATGACCGTGGAGCCGACGACGACGGCGGCGTCGATTACGCCCCGCAGATAGTTCTGGGTGTGAGTGATGGTGGCCCGATCGGTGGCCACCAGCTGTCGGTCATCGCCCATGACCAGGGCGACCGCCGCCCTCAAACCGTTGTCGGTCAATATTTTTGCTGCTGTTTTCGGGTCCCAGTCGCCGAGATTTTCCGCTGGAAGTTCGATGACCTCGAACCCCCAGTCCGCCACCCGTGGCGCAATGGTGGCGAGTGATTCGTTGGTCAGTGGGGAGGTCCAGACCCAGGTGCTCACGCCCAGGGCCCAACGATCGCTACGCGTTTGGATCACGGTCATCCTTACCCGACCCCGCCGAGTGGACCGGTTGCAGCCCTGAGTTGAGGACATGCTGCGAGCGGTCCACTCGGCGGTGACGTGAGACTAGGCGGTGGTGTTCAACGGGTGGTGAATCAGTTGCCCTGGTAGCCGGCCGGATAGGCCGGCAGGTCCTCGCCGCCGAAGCGGGCGTAGAACAGGTCCGGCAGTTCGGCGAACTTGGTGATCAGTGCGTCACGCTCGGCCGGGTCGGTGACCGGGACCTGTGGCAGTACCCACTCGGAAGGTACCTTCTCGCCGGCCCAGATCTTCTGCGCGGCAAGCACTGCGGTACGCCACTGGAAATTCGAGTACACCAACCCGATGGCGTTGAGATCTTCTTTCTGCCACTTGCGCAGGAAAGTCATCTCATCCTCACCGACGAAGACGGGGTAGGCCTTACCGGCATCCTCGAATGCCTCAACCGCGGACAGTGCACCGGCGCCGGCGTCCATCCAGATACCGTCGATTTAACCCTTTTCCAGATAGGACGCCACGATTGACTTGATCTCGGCGCCGTCGCCACCGGTGAACTCGGCACCGACAACTGTCAGGTCCGAATCGGCGAAGATTCGTTCGGCGGCAGCCCAACGGTTCTCCAACACGTCAACACCGGGTGCGATACGCAGAGCCAGCACTCGTTTGCCGGCTTCCAAATTGTCCACCAAGAAGTTGGCGCCATCGGCGCCGTAGGCGTACCCACCGATCGGGTGGATGAACGTGGTGGCGCAATCGGTGTTGACACCACGGTCGAACACGATGACCGGAATTCCGCTGGCGCAGGCTTTCTCGACGGCCGGTGTCAGGGTGGCCGTGGTGGCGGGGGAGACGATCAACGCATCGCAGGTGCCATCTGAGATGAACTTCTGGATATCGGTAATTTGCTGCTCGTCATTGTCGGCTGCATCGGAGTACTTGTAGTCGCCGATGACGCCCTGCTTCTGCAGTACGGCGATCTGGGACTGCATGGTGACGTAACCGGTGGCGCGCCAGGGGTTACCGGTCGAGGCATTGGAGAAGCAGAGATTCTGCGGCCCGTCCTGCTTGAACTCTGCGGTGTCGATCCATTCCGGATCAATGGCCTGCAGCCATGGGGTGGCGGCGTCGCCCTCGGGGGCGGCGTCGCGCTGGGCAAGTTGCCGGTCGTAGTCGGCCTTGATGAACCATTCCGAATCCCCAACCGCCGTTGCCGAGTCGCTGGTCTCGGTTGCCGTCTCGGATGCGGCTTCGGTGGTTTTGTCGACCGATGCCGCAGATGCGGGTTGCGTTGCAGCCGCTGTCGTTTCGGCTTCGGAAGCTGCTGCGGTGGTGCCGGCGGCGGCAGAGGTGCTGCTTGCTACCGGCGTGTCGGTACTGCAGGCCGATGTCACCAGCACTCCGGCTGCGGCAACTGCCGCGAAGATGGTACGGGTACGTCGCATGGCTTAATTCTCCTTGTGCGGTGGGTTGAACTTCCTTGTTGGCAATCGCTCTCGGATGGTTCCGAGACTTTTCCCGCGCCCAGCGGTGGTTCTAAGGTTGGGTTTTTCCGGGTCCTTTCCGTCGCCGTAGCGACCCACTCCTGGCCGCGTAGGCGACCGCGACGATGAGGATGATGCCCTGGACAGACGGACGAAGCTCCGGTGAAATACCGAGCTCGCGGAACAACGGACCGATGAAGTACAGGGTCAAAGCTCCGAGCATGGCGGCGAAGAGCGAGCCCTTGCCCCCACCCAGCAGGACACCACCGAGGACCACCGCGGTGATTGCCTCGAATTCCAATCCGCTGCCGATGGACAGGTCAACGGTGCTGGAGGTGTTGCCCGCCAGGATGATTCCGGCAATGGTGGCAAGTACCGCCGACACCATGAACGCGATGATGCGCACCGAAGTCACCCGGGCGCCGGCAAAACCGGCAGCCTTGGTGTTATCGCCGGTAGCGACCAATACTCGACCGAACGAGGACCTGATGAGCAGGGCGGCCAGCACTGCGATCACGATGAAGATCAGCACGGCCCAGCTGATCGTGCCCAGGAACGGGACGTTCTCGATACCGAACTTCGGGCGACCAAATTTTCGGAATTCGTCGGATAGTGCGCCCTTGACGATACCGCCGCCGGTCCAGAGGTTGGTGGCACCGATGAGGATGAGCATCATCGCCAGTGTCGTGATGAACGAGGGCACTTTGAGTAATGCAACGATGGCACCGTTGACCACGCCGACTACCAGTCCCAGCACCAGCATCAGAGCGATGACTCCGTAGGTACCCTCGTCCTGCTTGTTCAGCAACGTGGCAGCGATAGCTGCCTGGGTAGTGATGATCGCGCCGACCGAGAGGTCGAACTCACCCACGATGATGACGAAGTACTGACCGATTGCCAACAACAGCAGCGGAGTTGCCTTGTGCAGCGAGTTCACCAGCGTATCCGGGGCGCCCGCCGACGGGTTACTGATGATGATGATCGCGAGGATGATGATCAGCAGGGCCAGGACTATACCGGTGCCGCTGGCAAAGAATCTCTGGAGTCGACGGCCGAATTCCGGTTTGGCGGCGACAAGATCGGGTGTGATGACGGGGGTGCTCATTTGGCTCCTCCTGGGGAGAGGGCGCCGACAGCTTCCGGGAAGTCGGTGGCCCGGCGTCGTCCGTCGGGGGTGAACCGGGATCGCCGACTCAGTGGATCGATCTGTCGTTGGGCGTAGATGGCAACCGCGACGATGATGATGGCTCCGCGAATGACGTTCTTCAGGAACGGATTGACATCCAGGACATTGAAAGCACTTTCCAGAACGGCGAGAATCATGACGCCGGCCACGGTGCCGCCGACGCTGCCTCGCCCGCCCATCAAAAGGGTGCCACCGAGCACCACCGCGGCCACCGAGTCGAGGTCGTAACCGGTGTTATAGACCTGCGCCGAACCCAGTCCGAATCTTGCTGCGATCAATAATCCGGCCACACCAGCAGCCACCGAGCACATGACGTGAGCCCAGATCAGCGTGCGGTTGGTCCGGATGCCGGAGAGTCTTGCGACGTCGTCGCTGCCCCCGACGGCGAAAAGATGCGCGCCGAAACGGGTTTTGGTCAACACCACCATCGCGATGACGCCGATGATCAGCATGGTCAAAGTGGATATCGGCAGCGGGCCGATCCGGGTGTATCCAAAACCGCGGGAGAACCCTTGCGGCACCTTGCCTTCCTGGGCGGCGTAGGTGATGTCGATAAACCCTTTGAGAATCAGGCCCATGCCAACGGTGGCGATGAACGGATTCACCCTGAGGATCGTGATGATGAGTCCGTTGAGCAATCCGATGAAAGCGGCCACCGCCAGCGCGGCGGCGATACCGAGCCCGACTCGCCCTTCCAAACCGTTCATGACGGTGGCCGCCACCAATGACGACAACGCGACCACATAGCCCACCGAGAGATCCAGTGATCTACCGAGAATGACCATGGTCTGACCGATGGCAACAAATCCGAGCAGGCTGGACCTGGTCAGCAGGTCGGCGAGGTTGTTGGTGCTGAAGAAGTTCTGCCCGCGAGCGGCGTAGAGAATTGTCGCAACGATGATCAGCGCCACCAGGGCCAGCGCGACCACCTGGGTGGTGGAGAGCCGAAACTTTGTTCCGAACGTGTCGGCGCCGCTCATCTGCTGCCTCCTGACTGCTGCTGGGTCACATGGCCGGTGGCCATCGACATGATGGTCTCCTCATCGGAGCCGGCCGGGAGTTCGCCGGCAAGCTCGCCGTCGTGCAGGACCACAATGCGATCTGCCATGCCGATGATCTCGGGCAGTTCCGAGGAGATCATCAGGATCGCGATGCCACGTTTGGTCAATTCCCGCATTGCGTCGTAGACCGCACGCTTGGCGCCGACATCGATGCCGCGCGTTGGTTCGTCCAGGATGATCACCTTCGGATCGGTGAGCAGCCATTTGGCCAGCACGACCTTCTGCTGATTGCCACCGGAGAGGAATCGGACCTCCTGGTCAAGACCACGCGATGAGAGTTCAAGGGAGCGAAGCAACCCGGGAATCTGTTTGGTCCGGGTGGCCGAACCGAAGGGGCGAACCGCGTCCAACACCAGCCGGCAGTTGGCCAACACCGATTGCCGCAGGGCCAGACCCTCGGTCTTGCGATCCTCGGTGACCAGTGCCAGCCCAGAGCCGATAGCCCCCCGCGGCGATCTGATCCGGACAGCTTTGCCGTCGATGGCGACGCTGCCGCGACTGAACGGGGCGATCCCGAAAAGCCCGTGAGCTATTTCGGTCCGGCCGCTGCCCTGTAAGCCGGCCAGCGCGACGATCTCGCCACCCCGCACCGCGAGGTCGATACCGTTGACCTGGCTGTTCCCGGCGTCGCTGATCTGCAGTCGCACCGGTCCCAGCTCAGTTTGCGGATCGACAGTAGGGAAGTAACCGGAGAACGCGCGTCCGACCATCGTGCGGACCAGCTCATCCGGGGTCGTGTCCGGCGTATCGAAGCTGCGCACGGAGGCGCCGTCCTTCATCACCGTGATCCGGTCGCAGAGGTCGAAGATTTCCTTGAGGCGATGTGAAACATACAGCACAGCAACGCCTCTGGCCTTGAGTTGGCGAACGATCCGGTAGAGCAGGCCGACCTCGACGTCGGACAGTGCGGCCGTCGGTTCATCCATCGAAATAATCCGGGCATCCTCTGAGAGCGCTTTGACGATTTCGACGATCTGCTGTTCGGCTACCGACAGCGACCCCACCCTGGACTTGGCGGAGATCCCATTCATGCCCAGTTCGGTCAGGAGCGCAGTCGTATCGGTGTTCATCCGCGCGCTGTCGATGAGGCCCCTGGTGACCGGTTCACGGCCGAGGAAGACGTTCTGCGCGACCGAGCGATCGGCCAGGAGATTGAACTCCTGGAAAACTGTTGTCACACCGGCTTTCTGGGCCGCGATCGGATGTTCGAAGTCAACCTCGACGCCATTGAGCAGAATCTGTCCGGCATCCGGCCGATAAACCCCGGCCAGAATTTTCATCATCGTGGATTTGCCGGCGCCGTTCTCACCGACCAGGGCGTGCACCTCACCGGCCCGAATCTCGAGGTCAACACCGTGCAGCACCTCGTTTCCGAGGAAGGACTTGACGATGCCCCGCATGGCGATCAGCGAAGTGGGAGATTGCTGGTCAGCAGGTGGCTCCGCGGGGGTCATGGTGACACCTCGACCCACTGCTGCTCGCGCACCGACGTGAGGACGGTGTCGGCGATCCGGGTGGCGCGCAGGCCGTCGGCAAATGTCGGTAGGCCATCGACTTTCGCCCCGCGGATGCCGGCCGCGGTATCGGCGATGAAGTTGTCGAAACAGTCCTGGTATCCCTGGGCGTGGCCGGCCGGCAGCCGTGAATAGCGTTGTGCTGCCACGCTCAGAGTATTTGGATCGCGAACCAGTAGTCGAGTCTCGTCGCGACCGCCGAGCCAGAGTTGTTCGGGTTGTTCCTGATCGAAGGTCAGGGTGCCCTCGGATGCGGAAACTTCGAGTAGCAGGCGATTCTTTCGCCCGGCCGATACCTGACTGATGACGGCGGTACCGATGGCGCCGGAGGTGGTTTGGAACTGCAGGGTCATGATG
>JBBSUU010000004.1:0-18826 GCA_038234115.1 Mycobacteriales bacterium | reverse complement strand
GTTCCGGGTGCTGCAAAGTCAGGGTGCTGACGTGCTCGCGCTGGCATCGGCCTGGGTGGCCGGTCCGTTGAAGGAGGAGCACTGGCAGACGCTGCTCAAGGCTCGCGCTATCGAAAATACCTGCTACATGGTGGCTTCCGATCAAGTAGGTCACAAGGGTGTTGGTCGATCGAGCGCTTACGACCCGATGGGCCTACCACTGCTGGATCTGGGTACTGCGGAAAATCAATTGGGGTATCTGACTGCCAACCCGGCCCGGATCCAAGAGGTCCGCAAGATCCTGCCGTGCCTGGATCACATCAGATTCTCGGTGAGATCCACGCCGAATGACACTTCCGCACCGGTGACCCCCCGATGATGTTGGGAACCATCGTGGCGCTGCAGATTCAGCGGGAGCCGATGAAGATAGGCAAAGCGCCGTTGCGGGAATATCGCACCGATGCCCTTGTCGCCGCGTGGCAATTGATCACCAGCGATAGGGGAGTGGTCGGGGTAACAGCGCAGGGGGAGCACATCCAGGACGTGCACCATGCGGATCATCCGCGGTCGCGGGACCGCAAGGCCAACGCCGGCATCACCGTCATGACCGTAGGGGATTACCAATGGCTGCGCGCCACCTATGGCGACCATCTGGCTGATCAGCAGGCGGGCAATTCGATCCTGATCGACAACCCGGAACAGCTTGCCTTCAAAGATCTGTCGGCCGGATTAACGATTCGGACCAGATCCGGAGCACTGCCGGTGTCGCAGGTCAGGGTGGCTGACCCCTGTGTTGAGTTCAGTCGGTTCTGCTTGCAACTACCGCCGTCACCAGAGGTGGGGGATGACGTCAAACAAGCCCTGATCGACCTGGACAACGGTCGCCGAGGCTTCCGCGGAAAGGTCGACGCCGACGGCATAGTCAGCATCGGCGACACCGTCCACCTCACCTGCCTGAATCTGCAGCAACGGCGCAACGACGTAGATTTGAGCAGGTGAGAGCTCCTTGGCTGGTGGTGCTGGCAGGTCGCCCCGGCACCGGTAAGACCACGTTGGCTCGACTCCTGACAACCGAGTTGACCGCGGCTTATCTGCGTATCGACGCCATCGAAACTGCAGTCATTCGCAGTGGCCTGGCCGAGCATCCGATCGGACCGGTGGGCTACATCATTGCCCACGACATCGCCTTGGCCACTTTGGAATTGGGGACGTCCGTGGTGGTGGACGCAGTCAATCCGGTGCATGAGTCCAGGGCAGGCTGGCACGCAGCGGGGGAGCGGTATCGGCTGGCGGTATGTGAGACGGTGATCCCGGACCGGTCGACCCACGAGTTTCGGGTGCGTCGACGTCAACCTGATCTGCCGGGGCAACGCATACCCAGCTGGGAAGAAGTGCTGGCCGGTGAATACGCGCCATGGAATGTGGCCCTCGACGGGCCGCGCGCAATAATCGATATGACCGACACCGCAACTGGTTTCAGCATGGCATTACAGTTTCTGCGCGACCGCGAGTTGTCCGACTGACTGGAACAACTACCGCGACCCGGATGTCGGGTAGCCCACCCGTCCTATCCGGCCCGGCGGCCGTCATTCCCGGACACGTCGAGCGCTCCGCTGTTGGTGGGTTTGAGATTTCGTTACGTAGGCGATGATGGGGGGACGCAACGCTCATACCCGGGCGTTCCTGTGGTGGGAGACCACTGCTGATATTGGGAGGTACTCATGTCACTTGGGGACAAAATCAAGCACGCCGCCGAAGAGGCCGCGGGTAAGGCGAAGGAAGTTGCCGGCAAGGTAACCGGCAATGAGGAGCTGGAAGCCAAGGGTCAGGCCGAGCAGGTTGCGGCCGATGCGAAGCAGGCCGGTGACAAGGTGAAGGACGCCGGCCACGACGCCGCGGACAGAATCAAGGGCACCGCGGACGGTCTGACCGACAACTAGGTCTGGTCCGTTCGGCCGGCAGCGGGCGCACTCAGGAAATTCTTGAGTGCGCCCCTTGCTTACTGCATGGGGCAGCGCAGACTGCTTGCGGTCAAAGCAACCCGAGACGTGTCCGTTATCGGGCATTTCCGACGGGCAGGTGCAGCCAGATGGCACCATGGCCACATGCAGATACAAGGGCGCAAGCGATGGAGGATCCTGCTCGATGAGCCGGAGATCCTTCAAGTTGCGCTCTATATCCGGGATATCGCCGGACTGAAAACGGAGTCTCATCCGGACCTGCCTGCATTGGATCCGTCGGTTCGGGTGTGGCCGACATGGGTCCGCCGGCCGTCGGTGAGCGCTCCGGCCCAGCCGCGTCAGGTCGACCTGGAGAGTGCCGGTGATGAATGGTCACGCTGGTGGACCCACCTGTTGTTCAAGGAGGATGCGGCCAAGCGTGAATTGACACCACCGAATTTCGCCTCCTTCGCCGGCGTACCAGATCTGAGATCGCTTCTGCGACAGCACTATCAGGATGCTGTGGTCTGGACCCGGGCATTACATGACGATCCGCGGTACAAACAAAACATGGCCGGTCCGTGGGGCGCGCTGACCGGTTTGGTTCAAGAACTCGAAGCCGAACGCGGCGCCCAGGCTCGAGCCTTCGAGTTGACCATCACCGTGGTTCCAGTAGCGACGCGCCATGCCTGGACGCTGGGGCCGAATCACCTGCTGATCAGTCGCCAGTTACTGGTCGACCTGGACAACCTGCTTGATTGGATGCGGCCGAGACTTCGCAGCATGATGTGAGGCCCCGTCGATGCTCGGCGGCCCCGATCCTTGCCGGTCCTTGCCGGGTCAACCCCAGAAGGCTGAGCCGACGGCAAACCCGGCCACGGCCGCCCCGAGGCCGACAACCACCGATCCCACAATATTCATCATGGCGGCACTACGTCGGCCACGTTCCCAGAGCACAGCCGACTCGTAGGAAAAGGTTGAGTAGGTGGTGAGCGCACCGCAGAAACCGGTACCGATCAAAAGCGCCAGCTCCGGGCCCGCCATTAGGGCTCCCGATAGCGCGCCCAGGATGATGCTTCCGACCATGTTTACGCTGAAAGTGCCCCAGGGCAGGTTGTGTCGGACCAGTCGGGTCACCGTGCGATCGATGAGGAACCGCAGCGGGGCACCGGCACCGGCGCCAACAGCGACCAGGAGATAGCTATTCACGCCTGCCTGACCACCGCTCGGCTCTCAGGCCCGAGCAGGCGACCCAATCGCATACCGAGTAACACCCCGGCGATTGCGGCGGCCGCGGTGCCGAGCCCGTAGCCGATTCCCATGACCCAGTGTCCTTCGCGCCCCAGATGTACCAGGTCAACGGTGTAGGTGGAAAAGGTCGTGTATCCACCGAGAATGCCGGTGACCAGGAAGGGGCGCAGTAGCGGACGCGGCACTGCCCCGATGGTGACCATGAAGCATCCGATGGTGAAGCAACCTGTCACATTGATGGTCAAAGTCGTCCAGGGCAGATGCCCGGTCGGTGTTGGCCACCATAGTCCCAGTTGATAGCGCAGGAGGGCGCCAAGGATTCCGCCGGTGGCAATCAGCAGGAGAACCAACGCTGTCGACGTCGGATTCGGCGTCGGATCCGGAAGGTCGGGGTCCATCGCCGGTAAGGGTTGGTCGGGCACCCGTCCAATGTAAGGCGCCCACGATTATGTCGGCACTACCGCTCGGGTGGGAGGCGGCCGGTGAGTTCCGTGTTGGGACGCTGCGACTCGGACAGGTGTTCTCCAGAGCATCCGGACGAACCCGTGGAGGCCCTGGCGAACTCGCCGCTGCCGGCGTCGATCGAATCGATGAGGCCGGATGCAATCTTCTCAGTTCACCCTTCTGTGAATACAGCAAATGATGTACTATTGGTTAATGCAAACTTTGACCCATGCCGCCGTGCTGGCCAGGTTCGGACATGCCTTGTCCGACCCCACTCGCACGGGAATACTGCTCGCGCTGCGGGAAAGTCCCTGCTACCCCTCTGATCTGGCCGAGCAGCTCAATGTCTCAAGGCAAAGCCTGTCGAATCACCTCGCGTGTCTGCGCGGCTGCGGGCTGGTGGTCACCGTGCCCGACGGACGGCGCACGTCCTACGAGCTGGCAGATCCACGGCTCGGACATGCGTTGGCCGATCTGATGGGTGTTGTCCTCGCGGTCGACCCGCAACATTGCGCCGCCGCCGCCGCGGACGAGTGTTGCTGATGACCGAAATTGAAGTGCAACAAGGTCTTCGCCGCTCGATATTAACTCGTCGGATCCGATTGTTCGTCGCGGCCACCATCACGTACAACGTGATCGAGGCGGTGGTGGCACTTTCCGCCGGCACTCTTGCTTCTTCGTCGGCATTGATCGGAGTTGGGTTGGACTCGATCATCGAGGTTGCATCAGCAGCCGCCGTGGCCTGGCAGTTCACCGGCGCCAACCCCGCGGCCAGAGAAAAGACAGCCCTTCGCATCATCGCCTGGTCGTTCTTCGGGCTGGCCGCCTACGTCAGTTTCGATGCGGTCGGTGCGCTGCTCGGCGCAGCGGAGCCCAAGCACTCATCGATCGGAATCGTTCTGGCAGCCACCAGTCTGGTGGTGATGCCCTTCCTGTCCTACGGCCAACGCAGAACCGGTCGGGAGCTGAACTCGCGATCCGCTGTGGCCGATTCTCGACAAACACTGCTGTGCACCTATCTTTCGGCCGTGCTGTTGATCGGGTTGATCTTGAATTCGACTCTTGGGTGGTCTTGGGCTGATCCGATCGCCGCCCTGGTTATTGCCGCAGTAGCCGTCAAGGAGGGGCGTGACGCCTGGCGTGGAGATGCCTGCTGCGCTCCCGCAGTCGGGGCGCCCTCGGCGATCGTGGCTACTGGCGACAAGCCTGCAGACGGACTCGAAACGGCTGGCTGCAACTGCTGCGCACGGGAGCAGGCTGTCGATTTGGTCCTTCCCACCGGGCCGCAGCCAAACATTCCGTCCCACGCCGAGCGTCCGACCGCAGGTTGATAACCTGGGGCGGTTCGGTGAGTGGGTGTGATCCCGGTGATTCATCGAATGATGTCCGGCCCGCTTTGCCTTCCGTCCGGCCCGCTTTCCCAACCGCCCTGCCAGCTTTCACCCCCGCGCGGTTGACGATCAGTCGCGGGTTCGCGCGGGCAACAACGCAGGTGCCAGGCGCCGGGTCCCGGGTGCCGGGTGCCGATCACCAATGAATCCGCCGACCGAATCGATTTGGCACTGGTGAATTGGAGGCGGCAGTGCACACCGGACCCTCAATGACGGACGTCTGACCTGCACTGTCAGGGAGGTGGCGAACTATTCTTTCGCGACCAACGGCGGCGAGACACTCGGCGCGGGTGACGGTATCAACTGCACCCGGCCGGCAGGTCCCCGAACACCGTAATATCGGCGCCCGTTGCCGTCAGCCCAAAAACGTGCCCGGCCACCTGGAGTCCATCGATTTGCAGGGCACCGGTGTCACTGGCCGGGGCGACCAGGATGGTTCCGGCCGGCACATCCGGCCAGTCCCAGCCGGCTTCGAAGAAGCACGATGGCGGCTGCGGCGGACCAGGCCTGAGGTTGACAGGAAGCGGGATATGGGACTGGATTCGGCATCTCGATGGAGTCGAAGCCGCCGTAGAGCTCAGGGAGTCGTCCGTTGAAAGCAAAACCAGCGGCCAGCAGTTCTTCGGTCAGAACCGCGGCCTGTTCGGTAAGTCCTTCGTCCACGAGACCGCCGATGGCAATAGCGGTGTCGTGTGGCCACACCGATCCGCAGTGATAACTCAAGGGGGAGTAACCGCCGGTATTGGTACCCATCGTGCGGAGACCGAATCCGCTTGACAGCGTCGGATGCACGAGTCGGTCGGTAATCTCGGCGGCTTCCTCGGCGGTCAGAATGCCGGTGCCCAGCAGATGGCCCATGTTGGAGCTAGGGGCATCGACCGGATTCTTTTCCCCGTCCAGCGCCAGTGCCGGATAGCGACCAAGTTCATCGCAGACCCAGAATCGTTGCTTAATGAGGACCTTCAGCTTGGCCGCGTAGCTCAGCCACTCCTGCGCGCCGGGGCGTTCGAAGGCCTCCAGAAGCGCGGCGCCGTTGATGGCTGCCTGATAGGCATCACCTTGCACCTCGGCCAATGCGACGGGGCCGGTCGCAATTCGACCGTCCCGATAGCGAATTGAATCACCGGAATCCTTCCAGCCCTGATTGGTCAGCCCGCGCCCGGAGGTATCGATGTATTCCAAAAAGCCGTCGCCATCGGAGTCACCACATTCCCGCATCCAGCGCAGCGCCGCTTCGGCCGCCGGCAGTAGTGCTTCAATGCCGGGTCTGGGCGCGCCCCAGCGCCAGGCGTCGTGCAGCAAGCACACCCAAAGTGCGGTGGCATCAACGGTTCCGTAGTACACCGGCGGGAGAAATGTGCTGGCCAGGCTGGAATGCGAGCGCCTGACCTCATGCGGAATCTTACCCGGCTCCTCGGCGGTTTCCGGATTCACGGTGGTTCCCTGGTAGTCGGCCAGGGTGCGAAGGGTACCGAGCACCGGCCGGTGCCCAACGGCAGCAGCATTCTGGCTGCCCAGATCGAATCGCGTCCGAAAAGTGTGAGATACCAGGTGCTCCGGCGCCGATGAAGGGCTGGTCCGGTGTCTGGACCGAGCAGAGTCGCAGCGCCCGCAGGTCATCGACGGCGCGCTTGACCAGTGGTGCGAGCCGTCGATCGGGCGAGTGAATTGCGGGCGGTGCGAAGAGTTGGACGGCCGGCGCCGGTGCCACCGCGGCGCCGGTATCCGTGACACCCAACGACCAGCCCCGACGGGCGATGGACCGAGCTGGAACCGTTATCTCCCAACGGAAAAAACCGCTGGTACCGGCGGTGTCGATGAACCCATCGGTGGCGTGGACTTGCACCTCGACCTGAGGCGTCGGTAGGGCGGGTACTGATCGACTCGTTCGCCGGATACGCGCTCGCGCGGCTACATTTCACTGGCCGTAAAGCGATGGGGACCGCCATCATCGCGGTTATGGCGGTGCCCGGCGTGGTGTTGCTGATCCCCAAGTACCTGGTGCTGGTTCAACTGAATTTGTACAACAGCTACGCAGGCATGATCATCCCACTCCTGGCCGACGCTGCTGGCGTCTTCATCATGCGTCAGTTCTTCATCAACATCCCATTGGAGGTTGAGGAGGCAGCGCGGATTGATGGCGACTCCACCCTGCGCACCTTTTGGTCGGTGGTGCTCCCCATGGCAAGGCCGGCCGTCATCACCCTGACCATTCTTTCCTTTCAAGGTTCCTGGAACGAACTGTCGCACTTCATCATCTCTCGGTCCAACCCTGACCTGAATACGCTGACCTCGGGTGTCGCGGCGCTGGCGACCGGCTCTCTCGGTAGCGGCAACATGTTCCCGGCGAAGATGGCCGCGGCACTCCTGATGACCACCCCGGTCGCCGTGGTGTCTTTCATCTTTCAAAGAGGTTCGTCCAAGGCGCCGGCGCGGGTGCTGTCAAGGGCTGACCCGTCCCCACGACATCAGCTGCCTCGCTTACTGGCTCAGTCCCGAATCACCTGCAAAGTCTGGAGTGTGGGATCGGCGGCATAGGCAATCCGGGCACCGGAAGCCGCTGCTCGTGCCAGCGCGTCCACAGTGGCCGCGGTCAGGAGCTCGCCGGGCATGACGAGTGGAATGCCGGGTGGATAGGGCGCGATGAGTTCGGCACTGACGCGGCCGATCGCATCGCCGGCGGGCAGCCGCTGGTGAGGAGCGAAGAATGCGGCGGCGGGGCTCAGTACTACCGTCGCCGCGTGGGTCCATTGGGCGGCCGGGCTAATGGGGCGAGGAGTGCCGTGGCTACGAGAAATGCAGGCAAGCAGCGCATCTCGGAGGCGACCAACCGATTCCGCGGTGTCGAGCAAGCTGATCAACGGGACCACAGTATCGCGATCGGCCATCTCGACCGGTAGCCCCAGGGTCAGGAGATCCCGCTCGATATCCAGTCCGGAGTGGCCGGAAACCGCAGTCAGGAGCACTAGTTTGGCCGGATCAAAGCGACCCGGTGCAAAGTCATCCGGTCCCAGCGTACGAACCCCGGCCGCGGCCAGGGCCAGTCTGAGGTCGGCAACCAAGAAGACCAGGCGCTGGAGTAGAAATTCTCCCGCACCGCTGGCCAAGATGGCTCGAGACGCATCAACACTGGCCAAAATCGACCCGGCCGGGCTGGTCATGTGGCCGGCATCGAAAGCCCGCTCCAGGCGATCTGCGTCCAGAAGGCCATCCCGGGCCAGCAGGATTGCGCCCTGGCTGTAGGCCGGCAGTGTTTTGTGTGCGCTGGTTATCAGTGCATCCGCGCCAGCAGTCAATGCGTGCTGCGGATAGGCCGGGTGGAAGCCGAAGTGCGCACCCCAGGCCTGGTCGACGATGACGGCCATACCGGCGGCGTGGCTCAGTTGCACGATGGCTGCCAGATCCGACGAGGCGCCGAGGTAGCCGGGCTCAACGCAGAAAACCGCGACCGCATCCGGATTTTGCGCAATCGCCGTTACCAGGCCGGCCATCGAGAGACCCACCGGTACACCCAGGGTCGGATGAATCTCAGCCGGCAGCCAGACCGGCTTCAAACCGGCAAACACCAGACCCAGCAACACACTTCGATGCGCGTTCCGAGCAACCAGAACCGTATCGCCCGGTCGGCCGACGACCAACGCCGCGGCCTGATTGGCATGGGTGGAGCCGCCGGTTGAGTAGCGGCAAAAGTCGGCTCCCCAGAGTTCGGCGCCCAGACGCTCGGCCCGCCCCAGAACATTGGCTGTCAGCTTCACCGTATCCAGGCCGCCGTAAAGGGGCACATCGGAGTCGAGCAACTTGCCCAGCGGCGCCGAATAGTGGTGGCCCAGACGTTTGTGACCGGGAATGGTGAAGGGTGCCAGGTCGGCAGCGGTGGCGTCCTGCCAGGATTGGAAGGCCGGCGCGGTGGCCAGTGCTGACTCGTACAGCGGTAGGTAATAGGAGAGTAGGCGGGTGCCGGAACTGGTGATGATATCCCGGTGGTGAACGCGAGCGAAGCCCAGGTTCTCGTACAGTTGTTGCGCACCAAGCATTTCCGGCCCGGTGTGCAGGAAAACCCCGGAGGCTCCGCGTTGGCTCGCCATCTGCACCACATGGTCGACCAGGATCCTGGCGATACCCCGCCTTCGGGCTGTCGGGGATACGGCCAACAGGCGAAAGTCCACCTCACCGGGCCGGGTCGATTCCATCAGCGTGGTTCCCGCTCGTGACATCGTTACGGTCCCGATCAGCGATCCGTCCGCATCCTCCAAGACAATGACGTCGCCATTCGACGCGCGTTGAGCGACCTCACCCAACGAGCGGCGATACCCGTCCTCCAAATCGAATTCGCTGTAGGCGCCAACGATCAACGCGGCGATTCGGTCGTATTCGGTGGGATGGGCAGCGCGGATGTGCAAGACATTCCTGTCGAGTCAAAGGGGATGGTGGTGTGGGGTAGCAGAGCCGGGCAATACGTGTGTGGTTGGACCACCAGCCATTCTGCACCCACCGGAGGCCGCCCGATACGTGGCTGCCCCATTGGGTGGATCCAGTCGGACCAGCCCAATGATGTCCATTGCTCTGCGGACTGCCGGCCCTGCGCCACTGTGAGGAGGGCGGGAGCCGCCCTGACGAAAGTGCCTACGGATAGGCGGGAGTCGCTTTGCCTACGGTGCCCACGGAGATGCAGGAGTTGCTTTGCCTACGTGACCACAGATACGGAGGAGTGGCTCTGAATCGGTAGCTACGGTACGGAGAAATTGTCCCGTGGCATTCGAGAATTTCTTTGGTCACTTTGATGTCATTTTGTCACATGAGTTCCCAAAAACCTCAGACATCGGCTGATGGTAGTAGATCTTTCGAACAGAATGTCGGTGGGGCCAAGTAGCGTCTTGAGTCATGGGAACCACTGGTTTTGTTGACGTCGAGCAGGCGCACGGCCTGCTCGCTTCGATGATGACCGGCCTGGACGGTCTCGACGAGTTTTGTCGAATCGGTGGTGATGATTTGCTGGCGGTGGCGCAAAAAGTCGAACTCGTGTCGCGACGGGTTTTCGGTGTCCAAGTGAAGATAGCCGACGAGATCGACGGTCAGCAGCTGGCGGCATCACGGTCCTGCACCTCCACCGCAGCATTGCTACGCCAGGTCCTGAACATCACCCCGGGGGAGGCGAATGCTCGGGTCAGAGCGGCCAAAGCGTTGATTCCGCAGGATCTGCCGACGGGCGGTGAAAAACCACCGGTCTTGCCTTTGCTGGCCGCTGCCGTGGCGCAGGGTGCGGTGGATTCGGAGCATGTGCGGGTCATCCTGATGTCGCAGAAGAGACTGCCCGGAAACATAGACGGGGCCGCTCGTCGCGGGGCCGAGAAGCTTCTCGTTGAAACCGCCCGGGTTACCGACGCAAGAGACTTGCAGGCCGTTGCCGACGCCTTGGAGAACGCGATCAATCCGGATGGCACCTTGCACGACAGCAACCCGTACGACCGGATGGAACTGTTCATCGGCCGCCGAAACAAGGCCACCGGGCTGACCAACATCAGGGGCCGGCTGGACGATGTGGCTGTTGAGCTGCTGTACCGAGCCGTTGACGGATATACGAAACCGCGACCTGGCTACCAGGCCGCACAACCGGAAAGACACCTCGTTGATCAGTTGCCCGATCGGCAATCCGGCTCTCCCACCTGTCAGTCGGCCGAAAAGACCAAGACCGAAGGCAGCGAGACGTCGGGAAGCCCAGCAGTAATTGACTCTGCAGTGTCGGTTCAGGTCGGCGCGGACTGCATAGGTTCAGGCGGACCGGACCCTCGATCTGGCCCCACCAGGCTGGCTCATGGTCTTGTCGAAGCACTGACGACCCTGCTGAACGCGGCAATACTGCCCACCCAAGCCGGTGAGCGGCCTCATGTCACCGTGGTGATGGGCTGGGATTTGGTCAGCGATCGCATTTGTGACGCTCGGCTGGCCGGCGGCGCCTACCTCACCCCGGCCCAAGCGCGGCAAATACTGTGCGAAGCCCAGATCACTCCGGCCATCCTCGGGAGCAACTCCGAAGTCTTGGATCTCGGCAGAACTCAGCGAACTTTCAGTCCGGCCATTCGCAGAGCGCTGGTCCTGAGGGACGGCGGTTGCGCATGGCCCGGGTGCCCCAGACCTCCGGCCTGGACGGATTCTCATCACATCAATTACTGGCAAAGAGATCTCGGTGCAACAAGCCTGTCCAACGGCGTCCTGTTGTGTCAACGGCACCACACCGAAATTCATAAGAATGAATGGAAGATCGAGATCGCGGAAGACGGGCACCCTGACTTCATTGCGCCGGTCTGGTTGGACAAACTCCAGAATCCGCAACGAAATATTTTGCACCACAATACGAACCAGCGACAATGACCCTGAGGTACTGCAGGTATCTAACGTCTTTCAAGCGTGCAAAGCTGCGGGAAGCCTGGGTTTTCGACCTTGAAATGAACACTCGGCCCGGCCGGCCGGCCGGGCGGTATTTTTTGCCGAGGGCACTCGTCCGCGCAGGTGCGACGCTTGCAGCAGGTTGCTCCAAGCAGGCGCCCGTTGGAATTGTCCGTCCTGCGAACAGCGCTTGAGTGGACACCTATAGTGAGGGTGCCCAGCTGAGTAGGCAGCATCGATCAAGAAACGGACGAGCGAACAGTGCCTTTTGCACCGGGGGAACTTTTCGCCGGCTATCGGATCGAACGTGAACTCGGCCGTGGCGGCATGGGTTCGGTTTTCCTCGCCCAGCACCCCCGGCTACCTCGACGTGAAGCACTGAAGCTACTCAGTCCATCCCTCTCCGCCGACCCGGCGTTCCGAACGCGGTTCGGTCGGGAGGCAGACCTGGTTGCGCAACTCACCCACCGGAATATCGTCACGGTGTACGACCGAGGCGCTGCCGACGGCCAACTCTGGATTGCTATGCAGTACGTCAAGGGCACGGACGCATCGCATGCGCTGCGTTCCTCCGGCGTGGTCGGTCTGGATCCCGTGCGGGTCGTGCACATCATCGGGGAGGTCGCGTCCGGACTGGACTTCGCGCACCGCAATAATTTGCTACATCGGGACGTCAAGCCGGCCAACATCCTGCTGGCCGCCTCGTCCTATCCGGATGATCCTGAAGAGGTGCTGCTCACCGATTTTGGTATCGCCAAATTGGTTGACGACAGTCAACAACTCACCGGTACCGGAAACCTGCTGGCCACCTTGGCCTACGCCTCGCCCGAGCAGATCGAAGGCCGGTCGATCGATCATCGGGTGGATGTCTACGCCCTCGGCTGTGTGCTGTACGAACTTCTCACGGGCAAGGTCCCGTTTCCATCCGATAACCCCTACGGCACAATGACTTCGCACCTTTCCAAACCGCCGCCACGCCCCAGTCAGGTGCGACCGGAGCTCCCGAGGGAGTTCGATGATGTGGTCGCCAGGGCGATGGCGAAGAGGGCCTCCGACCGGTTCGATTCCTGCCGGGATTTGGCCCGAGCCGCCCGCGGTGCACTCGCGGCCTGGGAGGGCTCGCACCCGGTGAGTCCGGCTCCGACGCCGGTGGCGAACCCGCGGCGTCCGGAGGGACAGCACGCCCCGGGTGTCCATCCGTCAAACTCCAACACGCCCACCACCGTCGTGCCGGCCGTCGTGCTCGGCAGTGGTTCTTCGGGTGCAGGGTCCACGGGAGTCGCGTCTGGCGACGTCGGGCGTCGCGGCTCGCTGCTTGCCGCAGCGGAACATCACTCGGGTGAAACCCAAATGGATCAGGCCGGCACCACCGAGGTGATGGAGACCAAAAACATCACCGGCGCAGGTCCGACGACGCAGGGCACATCAACCGGCCCCCGTCCGCCGTATACCTTCCGGATCGAAAGATTTGTCTCCGAGTCCATCAGCCCCACAGTGTGGCTCGGGCCGGTCAACACCGACAAGCTCGGACCTGGCAACCGGGTAGCGCTGGAAGAGTTGCTGGCCAAAGTCCGGTTCTTCGAACTACCGGGCGAGCTCCCGATGACCAAGGTCGTCGCCGACGACATCTTCGAAACAATTACGGTCGTGGCCGGGGCGCATCGCTGGGTGGTGGGCTATCTCCGCTTCGGGTCCAAGCATCCGCCGGAACTTGATGCCATCGTTCGGTGCCTCGAAGGTATCTCTCGCTGGCAGGCCGCCAAAGACTGATCGGTCGCGCTCTGCCGGTTGGGTCTTGGCCAATTGCCCCCGCAGTTCGAACTCTGTTATTTTTGGCTCGGCCGGTGCGCTCTTGCGATTCCCGTATACCTGCAAATGCGGCTCGAGTAGTACTGCAAGTGTGGTTAACCCGGCGAGTTCGGCTCTGGTTCAAGGGCTTTTTGGGAATAGTGGGCACTCCGTTCAGTATTCGTACGTGGTCTGAGCGTCAGCCGGGTTTCGAGAGTAACCCCTGTGCAGCCACTCTCAGCTGGTCAAGGTGACTACCGCTGACCCCACACCGCTGCCTTCGGGGTTGACGACGATGGAGTATTTGCCATCGGCCGGCAGTGTGAGGTCCGGTATTGAAGCCTTGCCCCCGTAAATGCACCCGTTTGCGAGCTCATTCCCGTCGGCGTCCAGAATGATCGGTACCGAACATTGATCGGCCAACGTCGAACCGTTGATGGTGATACTGACCTGCTGACCCTGTGTGCCATCGAAGCTCAATACCGAGAAGTCTCCCGGCTTGGGCAATTCGGCTTTTTGGGGCCCGCCATTGGCCTCGATCGCGCCCTCCGTTCGCGTTGCGGAGGTGAGGCTGATGTCCACATTCCCGACGGAGGATGCCTGCGGATTGACGTCAATGACGTAGTCCCCGTCGGCCGGGATCTCATAGGTATCCAGGAAGCTGATCCCGTCAAAAACACACCCTGAAGCGAGGTCATTCTTGTTGGTATCACGCAGTTTCACCAGATCGCAATCGAAGCTTGAGGCTGATTTTGTGATGGCGACGAAGATTAGTTGACCGGCGGTTGCGGAGAAGGTCAGTTCCTCGGCATCGCCCGGATTTGGCAGAATCGCTGTGACAGGGGGTCCGTCGATGGCAATCGGCTGACTTGTCAGGGTAGCGGTGGTGAGCTTGATTTCCCCGGTCCCGGCGTTGGTCCCGCGCGGGTCAACCACCAGGTGGTACTCCCCGTCCGCCGGCAGTTCGGTCGTGTCCACAAACCCCTGGCCACTGAAAGCACAGCCAGTAGCGATGATCTCATTTCTCGAATCACGCAACGATAGGATGTCGCAGTCGTCGGCAAAATCACTGCTCGGCATCGAAACGAAGACCCGCTGGCCGGAGACGCCGGTGAAGGTGAAGTCCGAGAGCGCCCCAGGTACGGAAATATTTGCGGTAAGAGAGCTCCCGTCTGCCTTGATGGCTTCGTTCTGATCCTGAGAGATGAATAGTTCGACTGTCAGATTGCCCCCAGTGGTGTCATCGGATGGATCGATCACGATGAAGTATTCGCCGTCGTAGGGCAACACGGTGCCATCTACAAAACCGACACCACCGAAAACGCAACCACTCCCAAGGATCTTGTCCGAATTGGTGCGAATGGTGAGCGGTTCGCAGTCGTCTGCCAGAGTGGACTCGGGAACGTTCACCAACGCGCGATCACCGGCCTTGCCCTGGAATGAGACACGCCCCGTGGACCCGGGCTCTGCCAAATCCAAGTAGGTGACGTTGTTATCGAGTGCGGCTGTGATGGCGATGGATGCGCCGGTTTCGGTGGCTGCGGCGATGACTCCGGTGGCTGCATCAGGATTGGCGGTAGGGGTTACCGCGGAGTCAGGATTTGCGGCGTTACTGGTTAGTGACTGGGACGCAAGGGACGATGCGGGCGCGGCGCTTGTCGAGCTGGCACCGCCGCGAGTCAGCAGATAAACCCCGACAGCGATAACGACAACGAGGACCATTGCGGCCCCGATCAGAAGTCCGGCCGGCTGGCGTTGAGGTCGATCCGCTGTTGAAGCAGGGTCTGTTTCAGGCTGTCGGTAATCATTGCGAGGCACGCCCGAACTGGGGTAGGCACGCTCGGGCACCTGATGCTGGAAGCCGGAATTTTGCGGGTCTTGATGCTGGGCGCCTTCATGTTGCCGGCCAAGGTGCTGGGATACTTGGTGCTGGGATATTTGGTGCTGGGATATTTGTTGTTGGGACCCATGATGATGGGAAAGCCGGCTCTGCGTGACGTACCGGGTGGGCTGATCCGAGCCCGGATAGGCCACCTCTGTCGGCCAGGTCATCTGCGGTTCGGGCGATTCCGAACCGTTTTGCTGCGGTCCGTTGCGTACTGACCCGGTTAGGGAAGCTCCGGATTGGGGTGGCCCGGCCTGTGTAGGTCCGAATTGCGACAGTCCGGTTGGTGCGGGTCCTATGTGACGCGGTTTCCTCGAACCATCGGACGGTAAATCTGCTCGGCCTGAATGGTCATTGTCAGTACCGGTGCCGTAAAAACCAAAACTCTGATCAAGAGTGCCACCAGTAGGTTGCCAGCGGGTTTGTTGCCAAGCCGCCGACCGTTCCAGTACAGCGACCAACCGGTCCAACTCCGGAGGTCTGGCTGACCCGGTGCGGTAATAGCCAACGGTGTGCCGCTGATAGGCACTGGCCACGCTGATCTGCTCGAAGATATCTCCGGACACCAGTTCCTGCTGTGGCAATTGATCTGGCAGCTCGAAGAATCGCATCTGGTAGATCAACTCTTCGACCGCGATCCGGTCTTCTTGCTGCAGCACCGTCGTTTTGATTTCGCCCAGCTGGGCGCTAGGGGCTGGGTCCAGCGGGCCGGAGCGAAGCACCCGAATCACGTAAGGCGGCCGGGATGCGGTGATCGGTTCGGAATAACCCGGCTGCGAGCCGGAATTCAGCTCCTGCCAAAACCCCGGTTGCCCAGATCCTCGTTGCCCTGATTTCTGCTGCCCGGCCGGTTGGTCCCCGGACCCCGGTGAATGTCGGACCGGCGAAAGTTCGACCGGACCCGCGAGATCCAAAACCGTGGTTGGCCGCGCCGCAGCAGAATCTGCAGGTCCGGGGTCGGCCACTTTCGCCAGTGCTGCAGTCGCGGCCTGGGCCAACTGCCGGCAGGTCTGATAGCGATTTGCCGGATCCTTGGCCATCGCCTTGGCAACCACGCCATCGAACCCCGACAAGTCGGATCGGTGATGTGATGGGGCCGGCGGCGGCTCCGAGAGGTGTGCTCGCATGGTCGCGAATGCGTTCTCATTGGGGAACGGCACCGATCCGGTCAACAGCTCGAACAGCACACAGCCCAGCGAGTAAATATCGACCCGATGGTCAATCGGCTTGCTTTCGATTTGCTCCGGAGAGGCATAGGCCAAGGTGGCCAGCAGGTTTCCGGTACCGGTCAGATTCTGGCTTTCGGTGACGAGCTTGGCGATACCAAAGTCGGACAGCAACACCGCTTCTTCATCATCGGAGCCCTCCTCGGGCGGGGAGAGCAGAATATTGGCCGGCTTCACATCTCTGTGCAGCATCTGCCGTCGATGCGCAAAGTCGAGTGCGGCAGCTACTTCGCCGATGATTCGCACCACTCGCACCGGTTCCAAACCCAGGCCGCCGGCCAATCGCAGTGCGTGTGTGGCGTCCGATCCGTCCACGAACTGCATGGAGATCCAGAGCTGACCGTCCTCGGATCCGCGATCGTGCACCGCGACAATGTTCCGATGGAACAGTCTGGCCGCCAGGTCTGCCTCACGTTCGAAACGGGCCCGAAATTTGCCATCCGTCGAGAGGTGACCGCTCAATAGTTTCAGGGCATCCTGTCGGGGCAACCGGGGATGCGAGGCCAGGTAAACCGTACCCATGCCGCCACGACCCAGTTCAGACCGAATCGTGTAGCCGGCAAAAACATCGCCAGGGTTCAAGGCCATCACGAACATCCTCGCCTGATCCCCCGAGCTGCGCCGAAGGGATGTTGATGCGGACCGCTCTTGCTCTCGGCAGCGAACGGATAGGGCCAGATCTGCTTATCTAAGGAGTTTGATGACGCGGAGGCTACTCCTGATGCCTTGAGTTCATCGTTACGAAACGAAGACTTCGCCGGCCGGTGCCTTTACGTGGACCTCACGCTGCTCTACGTTGAGAATCACCAACCCTTATCTCCCGGTCGACCCGCAGATAGATCAAGTGCACTCGGCCGGTGGTCATTTCAACTGCAGGGAGTGCGTCTATGTCGTCAGCCGGTACCAAGTGGTGGCGCAAGGCCGCACGAACTTCCGTCGTCACCGCTTTGCTCGCCACATCGGCGATCGTCGGATTCTCCACTCCGGCGCAGGCCGCGGTTACGGAGAAAACGATCAACCTGCTCACGTTGAACGATTTCCACGGCCGGATCAACGCCAGTACGGTCAATTTCGCCAAGACGATCGAGAAGGCCCGCCAGGATGCCTTCCTCGCCAACAAGAACGTCGACAACACTCTGCTGGTGGGTGCGGGCGACCTGGTCGGTGCCTCAGAATTTGCTTCTGACATCCAGCAGGACCAGCCGACCATCGACGTGATGAACGCGCTGGGTCTCAATGTTTCATCGGTGGGTAACCACGAATTCGATAAGGGCTGGGGCGACCTGACCGAACGGATCATCAAGAAAAAGGCCAACGCCACCTGGGACTACTTGGGTGCGAATGTCTACAACGCGGGCACCACCACCCCGGCCCTCCCGCCGTACGGCATTTACACCGTCAACGGGATTGATGTTGGAGTGATCGGCGTAGTCACTCAGGAGACCCCCACCCTGGTGTCGCCGGCAGGCGTGTCCAATCTGACCTTCGGTGATCCGGTGACGGCGATCAACCGCTTCGCCGAAGAGCTCACCGACGGAGATCCCGGAAACGGCGAAGCAGACATCGTCATCGCGACCATGCACGAAGGTGCCCCCATCGGTACCCCGGGTGGTGGAACCCTGGAAAGCCAGATTGCCGCGAGTCCGGTCTTTGCTAGCTTGGTGAACGACGTTTCGCCCAAGGTTGCGGCGCTGATCCAGGCCCACACCCATCAGGCCTATGTCTGGGATGGCCCGGTTCCCGGGGAACCCGGCAAGACCCGACCGATCATCCAAACCGGCAGCTACGCAGCAAATGTCGGCCAGATCACGCTAATTGTCAATGTCGATGACCAAGCTGACACCACCACTGTCGCCGGCTACAAAGCGGTCAATATTCCGACAAACGCTGCGGTCGTATTCGATCAAAAGTTGGGCGAACCCGCCTCGATCGCGAAGATCACCAAGACCGTGTCTGATGCACTGGCCTTTGCGGCAAAGATCGGAAACCAGCCCAAGGGCAAGGTCACGGCAGACATCACCACTGCCTTCAGTGGTGGTTCCTATGTCGGCGGCATCTACACCCCTGGGTCATTCCTCAACGGAATCCCGCAGGGGCGGGATAATCGGGCGGGTGAGTCCAGTCTCGGGAATTTGGTGGCCGATGCGCTGCTGGATTCGATGGCAAGTCCCGAACGAGGCGGAGCCGAGATAGCGCTGGTGAATCCAGGCGGGCTCCGCGCCGAGTTCTACTACGCCCAGCAGCCCACTGTGCTCGAGGGTGACGGCGTGGTCACCTACGCCGAGGCCAATGGCGTACTGCCATTCGTGAATAACCTCAACACCGCAGCGCTGACCGGAGCACAGGTAATTTCAGTGCTGGAGGAGCAGTGGCAGACCGTCATCACCGACGGCGTCCCGACCGTTGCCACCAGGCCCTACCTGCAGATGAGCACTTCGAAGAACATGTCCTACACCTACGATCCAGATCCTGACGGCGACGGCATTCTTGTTGGCGACCTGGATGACCAGGGCCGGCACATCAACTCGGTCACGATCG
>JBBSUU010000003.1:0-19473 GCA_038234115.1 Mycobacteriales bacterium | reverse complement strand
GTGCACAAAGCTGTAACGACCGCTCGTCATCAAGGCCAGTCGGGCGTTGGCCGCGATGGCCACCTCCTGCAGCCAGGAGGCGAGAACATAGGTCCGTAGCGACATATTTCTCCGGTTGGCTCCCTTGCCAAGGACAACGTCGGTCATAGCGTTCAGTTCGGCGTCTCTATCCAGCGCAGGCTTCATTGCCCGCCACGCAGTGTTGAGTTTGCGAGCCAATTCACCCACCTGACGCGCCTGATCGTAGGCCGACCTGGCTTCGGCGAATGCCTCGGTGGCAGCAGTCTCGGCGATCTGGGTCAAACTCCGAGCATGGCTGCATTCTTCCTGTAAGACAACGATTTTCGATTCAGGATCAACTTTCGTCGTGGCCACCGGACTGCTGTTCAGGACTTCGACACTAAATAGCGAATCGCCGTCGGGGGTATCGCCGAAGAAGTCATCGCCGAACAGTTCATCGGCGATCGCGACCAGTTCCGGATCGGCCAACTGCGCATTGATGGCGATCTCCGAGTCCTCGGCCGTGCGAAGGGCCTTGGCGATCTCCAACGAGTCAATTCTGGATGCCGATCTCGCGGATTCCAGGTCGGCAAAACCTGCACTCCAAATGCGCAGTTCAAGTTCGGCAGCTGTTTCCTGGCCGACCATGCTCGCTTGAACCAGTCGATCTGTGCTGGTGGCAAACTCGTCCAGCTGGTCGGCCAAATTCAATAGATGCCGGCGATGGGAGCCGACATCCGGGTGCCCGGCCCGCCCGGACTCCAGCCTGGCCGCACGCTCGCCGATGCTGACCTGCAAACGTTCGCTATCGATTCGGGACTGCGAGCTGACGCTGTTCCAACGGGTCATGAGTTCGGTCAATTCAGCTGCGCGCTCCCGGATCCGGGACGAGGACGCACTGGCCGCCGCCAGCGCGGTCGCGGCGGCTCCCGCCCGCTCTAAGTCCGATTTTGCTTCGGCTCGACTCTGCTCCCAGTCCGGCAGACTCTTCGCGCCCATCCGCTCCAAGAGGACGGCCACCGCCGATTCAGCTTCCGCTCTCGCCCCCACGGCCCGATCTCGCTCCTTGGCCGCGTGATCCTCTTGGTCTTGTGCCAATTGAACTTGTTCTGCGGTGATCGCAACGCCAAGATGCTCTGCCGGTTGCGGGTGCTCCAAGGACCCACACACGGGACAATCGGAACCGGCGGCCAAACCGGCGGCCAACTCAGCCGCCATCCCATCGATGCGCTGCACGGTCAGGTCCAGCCGCAACATAGTGGCGGCCTGCGCTCGGTCGGTCGCCTGCTGAGCCGCATCGATGGCGGTAGATCTGGTTCGCTCCAGGCCGGGGAGGCGTTTGCCATCGGCCACCATCGCGCTCGCCCGGTCCAACCGCTCCTGCGCCGCCGGCAGCGTGCCGGCCAGCGACTGAAGCTGGCTGATCTGCGTCTCGAGCTGGGTCAGCTGCTCCGGAAGTGGAACCGACTCCGCGGTGACCTTTGCCAGACCTGCGGTGGCCTCGGCCGAACGACGATCCGCCGAGGCCAGTTCAGCCAACTCGGCCTGCTGAAGCCGCGAGTCCTGGACCAGGCTCTGGAGATTTCCGGCCCGATCCCGCACCGTTGAGACTATGGACTTCACATAGGAGACAAGTTCCGTACCCGCGTCCGCCTCCCCTTCCAGTCGCTGGAAATCCAGTAAACCGATATCCGTCGGTCTCAGGAGATCCTTGACCCCGCGCAGGGCCTGTTCATGTCCAATTCGGGCTGTCTTCTCGACGATTTGAGAATCCTGGTTCGCTCGATCGGCGGCAATGACCGGGATCACCCTGGCTGCTCGATCCAAATCCGCCGTCCACTGCTGCCGCTGCTGTGCCTGACCCTGCAGGCTGGCCAGGTCTTTGCGTAACCTGTTTACCTTGACCGCGGCCGCCAACTTGGCCTGCAAGGATTCCCGGCTTGATGCGGCCAGCACGACCTGCTCCCTGGCGGCTTTCTCGACCGTGAGCCGCTGCGCCAAAGTATCGGCGGTGGAATCCCGCAGCGATGTCAGCCAAGCCTCGGTGGCTATTTCCGGCGGCTCTGCGCCGGCCGCCTGCGCGATACGAGCAGCCAGCGACGTGACCACGGTGTGTTGTTCGCGAAGGGCGGCACCGCTGGCCCGACGTGCCTCCTGGAACCAACCTTCGATGTCGGAGAACCTGCTGGTGTTGAACAGCTGCTCCAACAACTGCTCACGCTTATCGGTCTCGGCGCGCAGGAATCGCGCGAAGTCTCCCTGCGGCAGCAACACGACCTGGAAGAACTGGTTGGCGCTCATCCCCAGCAGATCTGTTACCACATCGGCGATCTCGTCGATTCGATGGAGCCCGCCTGGGGTTGTCCCGGCCGGAACCTCGCCGAGCCAGAGAAGACTTGCCGTTGGCTGGGCGACGGTCATCCCGGGACCGCGAGATTTCTGACGCTCATATTTCGGCGTCCGACTGATCTGCATCCGGTGCCGACCAATGGTCAGCTCAAGGGTGACCCTGGTTTCGGTTTTCGGATGCGCGCGATCGCACCGCAGGCGATTGGCTTCCTGCCTCGCTCCCGGCACCGTGCCGAAAAGGGCAAACGCCACCGCATCCAGCAGCGTGGTTTTACCGCTACCGGTATCCCCGTGAAGCAGGAACAAACCATCGGCGCCCAACTGATCGAAGTCGACCGAGACCGATTCCGGATACGGCCCAAATGCGGTCAGTTCCAGGCTGTGTAGCTTCATCGCGCACCCTCGGCGATCCGCAGTTCGGTGAGTGCCTCGAGGACCAGGTCTGCTTCGGTCACGCTCAACGCAGCGCCGCGGCAATCTGTCATGAAGGCTTCGATCAGCTCCGCGTCCGGCACACCGCGTCGAGAAACGGCGAAATCTGTTGCGGCAGTGACGTCATGAGCCGGAAGCCACTCCATCCGGACGGTGAAGGGGAACTTCTCCCGGAGCCGGCGCATCGGGTCGACGGGCCGAATTTCGTCGGTCAGCTCAACCGTGAGGTAATGCTCGATCAACTCATCATTGCCGGCGAGAACCCCGCTCAGATCGCCGCGGATGGTGGCCAACGGGCGGACAACGGGCAGGTCGATCGGTTGGACCTGGGCCAAGCCGGTCGCGTCGATGTCAACCAGCCACACACCCTTACGATGGCCCGACTCGGAGAACGAGTACGGCAACGGTGATCCGGAGTAGCGTTTTGCTTCATCCACGCGTTGTCGGCCGTGCAGATGTCCGAGGGCAACATAGTCGATGCCGTCGAAGACCGCTGCCGGTACGGTACCGACGGTTCCGACTTTGAACTCCCCGACCGCAGTCCCATCCCGGGTCGGATTGGGGGGCACCCGCACGTCGATGGATCGCTCGGAATCGCTGGGACTACCGCCAACAACAAACGCGTGGGCCAAAACAACCGACCTGGTCCCGGCCGGTCGGCCGGCCAGATCATCGCGGATCATCCGCATGGCTTCGGAGAGCACACCGCCGTGCCCCTGCCCCTTCGGGAGCTGCATCAGATGCGCGGCGATATCTGGCTCCAGGTACGGGATGGCGTAGACCGCTACCGCACCCGAATCGTCGCTCAACAGAATGGGTTCGGCCAACTCGGCAATCTGCGAACGGATGTGCAGGCCACCGGCGGACAGAAAGCTGGAAAATGCGCCCAACCGCGGCGCTGAATCATGGTTGCCTGCGGAGATGATGATCTGAGCGCCGGCCTCCCGGATCCGCGCCAGCGCTCGATGCGCGAGCTGCACCGAATCGGCCGAAGGAATTGCCCGGTCGTAAAGATCGCCGGCAACCAGCACCACGTCGACCTGGTGCTCGGCGACCAGATCGGCGATCACCGAAAGGATCGTCTCCTGGTCCGCCAAAAGACTGTGGCCGTGGAAGGTTCGGCCTATGTGCCAGTCGGAGGTGTGCAGGAATCGCATATCAAAACCGTAGAGGCAACCACCGACAATCGAGATCGGCCTCGCCGCACAGCAGCGATAAAAGAATCAAAGGAGCTGCTCAGAGATGATACGAGGGTCACGGTCGTGCTGAAGTCCTTACCAAGCAGCAGGCGCCGGCCGGCCGGCCGCAGCGGGTATCCGGCATCCGGTACCCGCCGCACGCAGAGATCACTGGGTGGTCAGAATATTGGGTTGTCAAATCACTGGGCGGTCAAATCACTGGGTTGTCATCGACTTGATCCGAAACCCGGCGCCCACCGCTACCAGTTCCACGGTTCGCGTGGTGGATCCGCGTTCAGCGGTCTGGCCGACGACCCCGCCGGAATCGGTACGGATCAGAGCGGTCGGCATCGTGTCGGTGATCTGGATGACGATGCCGGGCCGAGCCAGTCGGGCCACCTGCGAGATCTGATGTTCCAGCCCATCAACTCGCAAACCCTGGGTCAGCAGCGCAAGAATGCGGTCCACATCCGTTTGCAGCGCTTCGGTGCCAGCCACATACACCTGTTGAAGTGCTTGAACATCCCGAGCAGTGAAAGCTGCCGACCGCAACCGATCCAGATCCGTCATCACCTGCTGCCAAGTTTGATCCTGCCCGGATGAACCCGAACTGACAGATTGAAGGTCTGCAGACAAGCTCGCTGACCCAGACCCCCCGGCGAATTCAGGGCTTGAAATGCCGGCGTCAGAAACCGTCGATCCAGACTCCGTCACTGCAAGTGGTGGTGTTTGCGCAGATCGTGCCCACCAGAGACCCCCGGTCACAGCCGCAGCCAGGAGCAATGTCGCGATCAGCGGGATCACCACATATCGACGCAGATTCTGCCGGTTGCCAACAAACCGATTCAGCCCAGGCGGCCCACTGCGCCTGGGCGGCTCCGTCGGCACGGCTTCATCACGCATTCGCAGTTGGGTTCGGGCTGTTGATCGGTCGCCCGCAACGGCAAAGGTCGGTCCGGAGTCACTCGAAGACGAATCGGCATCGGCCGCGCTACCGCCGTGGTCCGCGGCCGCAGCGTGGCGACCTCGGCCATCAGATGCTGCCGCAGCCCGCGGTTCGACGGCGGCCGGTACCCCCGCAGATTGCAGGTCCAAAAGTACCGAAGCTGCTCCGGGTCGGGCCAGCGGGTCGACCTGCAGCATCGCGCGAAGGATCAGCAGCAGACGTGCCGACGCACCGGCGTGAGGCCCTGGGTCGGGCCATTGGCCGGCTGTGGCCTGGATGACAACATCACGCAGATCGTCGGCCGGCCAGGCCGGCCGACCGGTCAGGCAATGCAGCGCGACGGCGCCGAGGGAGAAAATGTCCGAGGCCGCATTCGGCGTCGCACCGCGGGCCACCTCCGGCGCGACGTACCCAGGGGTTGCGCAGATCTGAACATTGACCTCGGCCGCCGCACGGGCGGCGCCGAGATCGGCCAACATCGGCTTGCCGACGTGGTCCAGCAGCACGTTCGACGGCGAAAGATCGCCGTGGGTAAGTCCCCTTTCGTGGGCCACCGCCAGCGCCGCGGCGATGCCCGCCACAACCGTGATCGTCTGCCCATCGCTCAGACATCCGGTGGCCAGCAACTGCGCGAGACTGCCACCGTCGGCCGGTTCCAGCACCAGGGCACACCATTCATCGCCGATGGCCACGTCGTAGGCCGACACCAGGTGCGGATGCTCGATAAACCCAGCCAATGCCGCCTCGCGCCGGATCTGGTCGCTGGCGAATACCGACATTATTTTCAGCGTCACCCGCCGGCCGCTGCCGGTGTGGTGTCCTGACCAGACGCTCGAAGTTTCGCTGACGGCCAACTGCCGCTGGGCCGTGTAGTCACCGATGGCGAAGCTCATCCGCGGAATGTATGCCTTTTGCCCAATCGCACTCACGAGTTGTCCACAATGCGCAGCCCCGGAGATCAGGGCGCTCAGACCACCGCACCGCGTCGGTGTCTGTCAGTGTTGCGGCGTACCGTTGGCGAATGCGCGAAAGCCTCGACCCGGTCAACTTCCTGCGTCCCGGGCTGGTGGACTACCGATTCGCCTGGCAGCAACAAAAACAGGTGGCTCAGGCCAGAGTTGACGACCTGATCGGCGATACCGTCTACCTCCTGGAGCACCCCGCGGTCTACACGGCAGGGCGCCGGACACAGCCGGAAGATCTACCTACCGACGACACTCCGGTGGTGGAGGTGGACCGCGGTGGCCGGATCACCTGGCACGGCCCGGGCCAGCTGGTGGCATACCCCATCATTAAATTGGCCCAGAAGATGTTTGTGGTGGGATACGTCCGTCGCCTTGAGGATGCCATCATGGCGGTCTGCGATGACCTCGGCCTGCAGACCGACCGGGTCAAGGGCCGGACCGGTGTGTGGCTACCCGCCGGCAACGGCCGTCCGGAACGCAAAGTCGCCGCCATCGGCGTGCGCATCGCCAAGGGCGTAACCACCCATGGGTTGGCAATCAACTGCAGTCCGGACCTGGCGGAGTTCGATCGGATCGTGCCGTGCGGGATCAGCGATGCAGGGGTGACCTCGTTGACTGCCGAACTCGAGCGTGAGATCACGGTCAATGAGGTGATTCCGCTGATGGAGAACCGTCTTCGGGAAGCCTTCGACGGGAAATTGCCGGCCCGGAAAAGGGGAGTCAATTCCGCCCAACCCCAGGCTGATAACGGGATCAGCTGGCATTTGGCCTCCGCAATCGGCGGCCAACACGCCATGCAGAACGGCTAACACGATACGAACAGCACATCAGACCGGTACCGATAAAGCTGCCATCGGAAGAAACCGGGTAACGAACCGGGCAAGATGGGTAGTGGTTAAGATTGAAACGCCAATGATCACCAGCACTACCAATGATCACCAGCTCTACCAATGATCACCAGCACTACCAATGATCACCACGCATCATCAGCAGGAATTGCAGTGACGTCGGGCCGGGCGGCCCGGCAACTCAGTAACGCAAACAGACCGAGGGGAACCCAATGAGCAACTCAGTATCTTCCGATATCGCCGCCAAGGCGTCGGACGTGGCCGACAAGGTGAACGTAGTCGGTCATGACGTGGCCGACCGCGCCGTTCTATTGGGTCATGATGTCGCGGATCGCGCGGTTGTCCTGGGCCAGGATCTGGCGAGCAATGTCGCGGCAAGAGCGTCGGCGATGGCCACCTCGGCCGGTCACGCTGTTGCCCCACTGGTGGAGAAGGTTTCGACCTCGGTCAGTGAACAGGCTGCAAAAATGAGCCGCCGCGCCCGCAAGCATGCAGCAAAGGCCGCCCGTCAGGGCGCCAGCGCCGCTCGCAGCGCCGAGGCCACTGCCGCCAAAGCTGCAGCGCTGGCCGTTCGAACCGAGAAGGCAGCCGGTAAGAAGTCCAAAGAGCTGAAATCATTGGCTTCGGAAGTGGAACCGAAGAAGTCACACACACTGCGCAACATCCTCTTCCTGTCTTTGCTTGCAGCAGCAGTCGCAGCAGCAGTGAAGTCCCTGCGGGGCGAGCCGTTGCCGGCACCGACGAGTACGCCGGCGCCGACCGCGAAGACCGGTACACCGTCATCAAATGGTGCTGCCAAGCCGGCCGCGGCCGACGCTCAAAAAGACAAGGTGACTGACATTTCGGACAAGGCGGCCGACAAGTCAGCCGACGCCAAGTCCACGGTCGCTGATGCTGCATCAAAGGTCGGGGACAAGCTTGAAGATGCCGCCGAGAAGACCAAGGATGCGGTCGAAACGATCACCGAAAAGGTGGCCGACAACATTTCCGCCGCGACCGACAAAGCCAAGGATGCCGGCAATGACGTTGCCAAGGCCGGCGACAAAGCCGGCGAGGCCGCTGCGACCGCCGCCGATGCAGCCAAGACGAAGGCTCCGGGACAGTCGAAGTGACCATGGCTCCCGAAGGCCGCAAACTTCTTCGGTTGGAGGTTCGCAACTCTGAAACTCCGATCGAGAAGAAACCGGAATGGATCAAAACCCGGATGCGAACCGGGCCCGAGTACGTCAAGATGCAGGCCCTGGTCAAGGGCGAGGGCCTGCATACGGTGTGCCAGGCAGCCGGCTGCCCCAACATTTTCGAGTGCTGGGAAGACCGCGAAGCCACGTTCCTCATCGGTGGTGACCAGTGCACCGGGCGTTGCGATTTTTGCTTGATCGACACCGGTAAACCGACCGAACTGGATCGGGATGAACCACGCCGCGTGGCCGAGTCGATCCGCACCATGGATTTGAACTACGCCACCATCACCAGCGTCGCTCGGGATGACCTGGTCGCTCAAGGGGCCTGGCTGTGGACCGAAACAGTGCGACTTGTTCGCGAGTACGCGCCCAAGACCGGCATTGAGATTTTGGTCCAGGACTTCAACGGGGATCCGGATTTGGTGGCGCAGGTGGTGGCTTCCAAGCCCGAGGTCTTCGCCCACAACCTGGAAACAGTTCCGCGTTTGTTCAAACGCATCAGGCCCGCGTTTCGCTACGAACGCTCGCTCGATGTCATCACTCAGGCACGGCAGGCCGGCGCCATCACCAAGTCCAATCTGATTCTTGGCATGGGTGAGACGCGTGCGGAGATCTCCGAGGCACTCGTTGACCTGCACGAGTCCGGCTGCGATCTACTGACCATCACCCAGTACCTGCGACCCAGCCCGCGTCATCACCCCATCGAGCGTTGGGTAAAGCCGCAGGAGTTCGTCGAACTTCGCCAGGAAGCGCTCGACCTCGGTTTCTCCGGTGTCATGTCCGGTCCGTTGGTTCGCTCCTCTTACAAAGCCGGAACGCTCTACCGCCAGGCCCAAGAGCTTCGCGCAGCGTTGCAAACCCCGGTCCCGGTCGCCTGATCGCGCTGGGCTGCTCACCAATTTCATCAGCACGACCCTGCGGCCCCGGCCACCCAGGATTCCATCGGTAGGAATCAGGGTGGTTGGGGCCGTATCCTTATTTCATGGCGAAGGCAGCAGGCAGCGCGGCAAAAGTAAAGCCGACAAAGGAAGAAAAGCGGGTCATCAAGGTCGCGAAGAGGGCAGCGTCCAAGGAACGACGCAGCCAGCTTTGGCAGGCCTTCCAGATGCAGCGCAAGGAAGACAAAAAGCTCCTGCCGATCATGATCGGCGTGCTGGTGCTCTGCATCGCCGTCGGTGTGGGCTTGGGTTTTCTGTTCGGTGGTGGTCTGTACCTCGTCACGTTGTCCGTCATCGGGCTATTCCTCGGCATCCTCATCGCGATGTTTATCTTCTCGCGCCGGGTCCAGGCCAATGTCTACCGCCAGGCCGACGGCACACCGGGCGCCGCTGCCTGGTCCTTGCAGAACAACCTGCGCGGTAAATGGCGCATTACCCCGGCCATCGCCGGAACTGCGCAGTTGGATGCCGTGCACCGCGTTGTCGGTCGCCCCGGCGTGATCCTGGTGGCCGAAGGTGCGCCGAGCCGGGTCATCCCACTGCTGGCCCAGGAGAAGAAGCGGGTGTCCCGCGTTGTCGGTGAGACAGTGCCGATCTACGACATCGTCATCGGTAACGACGACAAGCAAACTCCGCTGCGCAAACTCAATTCAAGTCTGATGAAGCTTCCCCGCAATATCAGCCCCGCGCAGGTGGAAGCATTGGACACGAAGCTTAAAGCCCTCGCCGGCCGGTCGCCTCAATCCGGTCTGCCGAAGGGTCCGATGCCGCCCGGCGCCAAGGCTCGTAGTGTTCAACGCAGCGCTCGTCGTCGCTAGCGGTTCATCGAAAACAGCGGCGGTTGAAGCGGTCATTGGTTTAATACAGCTACCAACCGCCAGCCAACCGACCGGCCAAAGTCCTGGAAATCACGGATAGCGGAAGGCACCGCTGACGGCATTGCGGCCGGCCGACTTCGCTCGGTACAGCTCGACGTCGGACGTGGCCAGTAAATGATTCAGGGTTTGACAAGATTCCGAATGGGCGACGCCGAAACTAGCGGTCAACCGGATGCCGGAGTCAAATTGGCGCTCGGCAATTGCAGACCTCAACTGCTCGGCCACCTCCCCGGCCCGCGTCGGTGGCCCCTGCACCACGACGAGGAACTCCTCACCGCCCCACCTGCCCGGTTGCTCACCATCTGCGGTGGCGACCTCGACGATCTGGGCCACCTCGATCAGCACCTGATCGCCAACCTGATGACCATGGGTGTCGTTGACGGCCTTGAAAAAATCGAGGTCGAACATGATGACTCCCACCGGTTTGTCCTCCCGATACAGGGCTTCCAGCAGTTCCACCAGATTCCGACGGTTGGCCAGGCCGGTCAGTGGGTCCCGGTAGGCCAAGTTTTTCATTCTGGCCGCTTCGAGCTCCGATTTGAGCAACCTATCCTTGGACCTGGCCAGGGCGTAGACAAAGATTCCCACAATTATCAGGTAGATCTCGTATCGCACGAAGTCGAAGAGTTCCCTTGGATAGCTATCGGCATAAGGGATGAAATAGGCAAGGCCGAGGATTCCGGTTACCACCACCAAGAACAGCGAATTGACCAGCGCGAGTTTGGTGTCGTACCACAGGTAGGCCATCACCATCAGAATCACCATCCCCATGAATGAGGACGGCGAAAGGTCCAGCCAGGCCTTCGCCGGATCCGCGGCCTCGAAGAGACGAAAACCCATGGCTGCCACTTGGAAGACGGTGACGGCCCAGAATGTCACCCGCTCGACCGTTGCCAACTTCGAGGGCCGCAGCGCCATCACCAGAACAGCACCGACCAGGTAGCCGAACAGCATTGGGTAACCGAACCGGGCCACCGCGGAGTCCTGCTGATCGGTGATGAACACGACGGCGATGATGACCAGGCCGACCGGGATACAAAACAGATAGATCAGGCGTCGACTTTCCGGACTCATGGCAACACCTGACTGGCCGTCAGCTTCATCGCGTGCAGACCACCACGGTGTGGCACAGCCGGTCGTGCAGGCT
This sequence comes from Mycobacteriales bacterium, assembly GCA_038234115.1. GTDB lineage: Bacteria > Actinomycetota > Actinomycetes > Mycobacteriales > Nakamurellaceae > Nakamurella. The sequence continues at coordinate 8,611 of JBBSUU010000003.1, read as the reverse complement.
ACGTCCGTCCGAGTCGCGGATTGCCGCCGGCACGATAAGCGTCACCAGTACCGCCCGTGGAACTGCCCACAGTCCGACGTATTTGCCTTTCCCCGGCGCACCGAATGTTGCTACCCGGATGCCAACAATCGCATGGCCCGGAGTCTGACCGAACAGTGCGACCCCGACGACGGTCAAGACGCCCCACGGCAGCAAACTCCAGTTCTGTGGTGCGGCCGGTGCAGTGAATGCCCAGGCAATGCCGGCCGAGAGCAAGATGTCGATGAGAAACGCGCCAACCCGACGGCCACCATCGGCCACCGAACCGGCGCCTTTCTCCGGGGCGCCGAACCTCCTACCCGGCCATTGCTCGTTCATTTCGGCGCTCATCGTAGGAACAAGCCTGTCGCGGGCGGGGATCGCAACGCGTCGGCAGTACCGCCCCCCAGAAGCGCGGAGCGGATGGCAGGTCGATTGCAGTGCATGTGTCCAGTTTAGGGATGCTGCCTGACAATCCTGTGTTGGACCGGTCACGATAGGTGATTAGGGTGGCGAGAACCACTGCCCATCCAGGGGCGTTAACCGCGGCGAAACAAGCAGGAGACGGATCAGCAACACCTTCCGTCTAATTTTCAATGGTTCCGCGATTTATCTGACGCCCGATCGACCATTGCATTACCGACAAGGAGCGTGTGCGTGTTTTCCACACCAGAAGAGCTGGTTGCATATATCGAAGAAAATGATGTCGAAGTTCTGGACATTCGATTCTGCGATCTACCCGGCATCATGAACCACCTCACCGTGCCCGCAAAGACGGTGTCCGTGGAATCTCTCGCCGCCGGAATGGCGTTCGACGGCTCATCCATCAAGGGCTTCCAGTCGATTCATGAGTCCGACATGACATTGCTGCCCGACGTGAGCACCGCCCGGCTGGACCCCTTTCGCAAGCGTAAGACCATCAATCTGAACTTCTTCGTCCATGACCCGCTTACGCTGCAGCCGTACTCGCGTGATCCACGCAACGTGGCCCGCAAGGCCGAGGAATATCTAGCCTCCACCGGGTTTGCCGACACCTGTTTCTTCGGCGCCGAGGCCGAGTTCTACGTCTTCGATGACGTCCGCTTCGAAACCAAGGCCAACGGATCCTTCTACGAGGTCGATTCCGAAGAGGGTTGGTGGAACACCGCTCGCAAGGAAGAGGGTGGCAACCTGGGTTACAAGACCCGATTCAAGGGCGGCTACTTCCCGGTCCCGCCGTACGACCACCAGGCAGATCTTCGCGAGGATATGACGGCGAACCTGATCAGTTCCGGTTTCGAGGTCGAGCGTGGTCACCATGAGGTGGGCACCGGCGGTCAGGCCGAGATCAACTACAAGTTCAACACTTTGCTGGCTTCGGCCGACGAGGTCATGTTGTTCAAATACATCATCAAGAACACCGCCTGGGAACAGGGCAAGACCGTCACCTTCATGCCCAAGCCGCTTTTCGGTGACAACGGTTCCGGCATGCACGCCCACCAGTCATTGTGGAAGGACGGCAAGCCGCTCTTCTATGACGAGACCGGATACGGTGGCCTGTCCGATATGGCCCGCTACTACATCGGCGGCCTCCTGCACCACGCTCCGTCGTTGTTGGCCTTCACCAACCCGACGGTCAACTCCTATCATCGCCTGGTGCCCGGGTACGAAGCACCGGTCAACCTGGTCTACTCGGCCCGTAACCGCTCAGCCTGCATCCGCATCCCGTTGACGGGAACCAACGCCAAGGCCAAGCGCCTGGAATTCCGTTGCCCGGATCCGTCGGCCAACCCCTATCTGGCGTTCTCGGCCATGATGATGGCCGGCCTTGACGGCATCAAGAACAAGATGGAGCCACCCGCTCCGGTCGACAAGGATCTCTATGAACTGCCGCCGGACGAGGCAGCCAACATTCCGCAGGTTCCATCATCCCTCGACGAAGTCATCAACAATCTGGAAGCAGATCATGAATACCTGCTCGAGGGCGGCGTCTTCACCCCGGATCTGATCGAGACCTGGATCCGCATCAAGCGCGAAGAAATCGACGCCATCCGGTTGCGCCCGCATCCGCATGAGTTCGCAATGTACTTCGACATCTGAGTCTGTCCGGTCCAGCTCGCTCTCTCACCCAGAGCGGTTGACCCAGCGCGGTTGACCAAGTGCCGTTGTGCTGCCGGTGGCGGTCGGGAACATATTCCGAACCCCACCGGCTGGTTTGTACCCCTCCATGAACTAATAGCAGTGCCGGTGTACTTTGTTTTCAGCGGGCTCGGTGCGCTGCTGCTGGAACGCAACGGCGCACGAGGGCTCACTGACGGCAAAGGAGCCCGATGTCTGTTTCTCCAGTTTCGACCGGGCCTGACCGCGGGCAATTGACCGGCAAGGTGGCCCTGATCACCGGCGCCAGCCGGGGTATCGGTTTCGCCATCGCACAACGATTGGTCGCCGACGGAGCCAGGGTGGCAATTACCGCCCGCGGCGTCGAGACACTCGAAGAAGCCGTCGCAGCATTGGGCGGGTTACCGTACGCCCTTGGGATTGCCGGCAAATCCGACGACGCCGCACATCGCACGGACACCATTCGTCAGGTCAGCGAGACCTTCGGCCCCATCGACATTCTCGTCAACAACGCGGGGATCAATCCAGCCTACGGCCGACTGGTTGACCTTGATCTCAAGGCGGCCCGCAAAATTATCGAGGTCAACCTCATCGGCACCTTGGGCTGGGTGCAACAGGTATTCCACGGGGTCAACGGCGATCCTACCCAGGGTGTTTCCAGCCGCGATGGCACGGGCAACGGGATGGGCGAGCGCGGTGGCTGTGTGGTCAACCTGTCTTCGGTGTCCTCCAGCCGACCGGCACCCGGTATCAGTTTCTACGGTATCTCCAAAGCCGCCGTCGATCACCTGACTGCTTGCCTCGCAGTTGAACTCGGCCCCAAGATCCGGGTCAATGCGGTGGCGCCCGCGGTCGTCAAAACTCAGTTCGCCGCAGCGCTGTACGAAGGTAAGGAGGCGCAGGTTGCCGCTGACTACCCGCTCAAGCGCCTGGGTGAACCGGTGGATATCGCCAATATGGTCTCATTCCTGGTGTCCGACCAGGCAAGTTGGGTTACCGGACAAAGCTTCATCATCGACGGCGGCGTGAGCCATACCGGCGGTATCGCATGATATTTCCGGCGCCGACGGGTGTACTCGCGGGCAGGCGAGTGGTGATTACCGGCGGTGGGGCCGGCATCGGTGCGGCCCTTGCACGCCGGTGCGCAGCCGCCGGCGCCGCTGTGGTGGTCAACGACATCGAAGCTGGTCAGGCCGACACCATCGCAGCGCAGACCGGTGGCCTGGCCGTTGCGGGCGATGTTGCTGACGAGTCCTTTGTCCGGCACCTGGTCGCAACCGCACGGGAATCTCTGGGCGGCATCGATATCTTCTTTGCCAACGCCGGTATCGCCCCGGTCGGTTCGATGGACGCCGATGATGCTCTGTGGCAGGCCGGCTGGGAAGTCAATGTGATGTCCCATGTCTACGCCGCCCGGGCGCTGGTGCCGCAGTGGTTGGCCAGTGGCGCTGGGCGCCTGGTGGCCACGGTGTCGGCCGCAGGCCTGCTCACCATGCTGGGCAGCGCGCCTTATTCGGTGACCAAACATGCTGCACTGGGATTTGCCGAATGGTTGCGCGCAACCTACGAGCATCGCGGTGTTGTCGTCCAAGCACTGTGTCCACAGGGGGTTACCACTGCTCTGCTGGACAACACCGGCCCGGCGGGCAAGCTCCTACTGGGTGATTCCGCGATCAGCCCCGAGGAACTGGCCGACCACGTACTGAAGGCGTTGCAAGGTAACGACTTTTTGATCCTCCCGCATCCGGAAGTGGCCGAGTACTACCGGCGGCGGGCATCGGATCCGGACCGTTGGTTGTCCGGCATGAACCGAGTTCAGCAGCAGGTTGATCGCGCCCTGGAGTCGTCGTGAGTATCCCGGGCCTGGATCTGGACCAGTTGAGAGCATATGCAGCAACAGGGATCCCGGACCTGGCGGAGTTGGCACTATCGGACTCCGAGCTCACCGCCGAGATGATCGCCGGCGGTAAATCGAATCTGACCTACCGGCTGCACTCGGCGGCAGGCGCATTCATTCTTCGTCGCCAGCCACTGGGGCATGTGCTGGCCTCGGCTCACGACATGAAGCGTGAGTTCCGCGTTATTTCGGCGCTGGCCGCCAGTGCGCTCGGCCCCTCCCCTATCCCGGTGCCCAAGGCACTGCACTTCTGCCAAGACCCAGCGGTGCTCGGCTCGCCGTTCTACCTGATGGAAAGTGTCGACGGGACGATTTTTCGCAGTGCCGCGCAGCTGGCGCAGGTCGGCCGGAAAAATGTTGCGACAATTGCATTCTCCCTGATCGACTGTTTGGCCGATCTGCATGACGTCGATCCGGTCGCGCTGGGGCTCGGCGACTTCGGGCGACCGGTCGGATACAACGAGCGACAGCTTCGTCGCTGGTCGAGCCAATTGGATGCCTCCATCAGCCGCGACTTGGCCGGGATGCCCGAACTGCGGGAGTCGCTGGCCAAGAACATTCCGAACCCGCCATCGGGGGGCATCGTGCACGGCGACTTTCGGTTGGACAACGTGATTTTCCGGCCGGACCAGCCGTCGACGACACCACGGATCGCCGCCATCCTGGATTGGGAGATGTCGACCCTGGGTGACCCATTGGCCGATCTGGCCCTCACGCTGCTCTATACCGGCCGCCCCATTCCCGCCGGCGGCAGCGGTGAGCTGGACCCACCCCCGATCGAAGTTCCGGGGCACCCCAGTTTGCGCGAACTGATCGAGCGATATGCCAGTCGGACCGGCCGGGACCTGCACGAGTTGCGCTGGTACCGGGCCTTTGCCGCTTTCAAACTCGCCGTCATTCTGGAGGGAATCCACTACCGATTCCAGCACGGCCAGACTGTTGGTGAAGGTTTCGCCACGATGGGGGAACTCGTACCCGGCCTGATCGAAGACGGCTTGCACACCATCCGACAACCCGACTGAAAGTAGTGCAACCGATGGACTTTGCTTTCGATGCCACCACGCAGGATTTCCAGGCGCGGCTGTTGCAGTTCATGGATGACACCATCTACCCGGCCGAGGAGGCTTTCAACCAACACCTGGTGGACAACCCGACGTCCTGGAGCCCACCGCCGATCCTGGCCGAGCTACAAACCAAGGCCCGCGCACTCGGACTGTGGAACCTGTTTCTGCCCGGCGAACGTGGCGCCGGGCTGACCAACCTGCAATACGCCCCGTTGGCGGAGATCCTCGGACGAAGCCCAATTGTCGCGCCGTCGGCGGTAAATTGTGCAGCGCCCGACACCGGAAATATGGAAGTGCTGGCCCAGTTCGGAACTTCGGAGCAGCAGGAAAAGTGGTTGGAACCGTTACTGGAAGGCAAGATTCGATCAGCCTTTGCGATGACCGAGCCCGAGGTGGCCTCATCCGATGCCACCAACATCGGTACCAGCATCACCAGGGACGGCGAGGATTACCTCATCAACGGCCGCAAGTTCTACATCTCCGGAGCGATGGACCCGCGGTGCGCCATCTTCATCGTGATGGGAAAAACCGATCCGGCCGCGCCCAAACACCAACAGCAGAGCCAGGTCCTGGTCCCCCGGGACACCCCCGGGCTGCAAATTCTCCGCGGGATGAAGGTTTTCGGTTACAACGATGCCGACCACGGCGGCCATGCCGAGGTTGTCTTCACCGACGTCCGCGTTCCGGTGCGCAACCTGATGGGCACCGAGGGCGGCGGGTTCGCCATCTCCCAGGCCCGACTCGGACCGGGACGGATCCACCACTGCATGCGACTGATCGGGATGGCCGAACGGGCGATAGCACTGATGTGTCAACGCGTGAGTGACCGGGTCGCGTTCGGCAAACCGCTCGCCCAGCAGGGCGTCATCCAGGAATGGATTGCCGATTCCAGGGTTCGGGTCGAACAACTCCGGCTGCTGGTACTGAAAACGGCCTGGTTGATGGATACCGTCGGAAATCAAGGAGCCCATACCGAGATCCAGTCGATCAAAATTGCGGCCCCGCTGACTGTGGAATGGATTCTGGACAAAGCCATCCAGGCCCATGGGGCCGCCGGTGTCGGCCAGGACACCCCGCTGGCCACTCTCTGGGCGCACGCCCGGACACTTCGACTCGCGGACGGACCTGATGAGGTGCATCGCCGGTCATTGGCCTACCGCGAACTCAGGCCCTACCTGGCATCCCGCGGGTGAACTCGATCATGACGGCACCCCCATCACGCACGGACGGGCGCACCGCTCGCACCGACCGGACCCGGGAATCCATTGTGGACGCACATCTTTCGTTGATCCGCGACGGTGACCTGAAACCGACCGGAGAACGGATCGCCGAGCGCGCCGGGATCTCGCTGCGGACACTCTGGGTCAGTTTCAAAGATCTGGAGGCGCTGTTCGAGGCTTCCGGAGTCGCCGTTCTCGCCCAGGAGCGAGCGGCCCACCGACCGATCGATCTGTCGATGTCGCTCAACGGGAGAATCGAGGCATTCTGCACTCAACGGGCCGCCCTGCTGAATTTGCTCGCGCCGCAGGCCCGAGCGGCCCGGATCCGGGCACCATTTTCGCAGACCCTTCGACGTAACCTTTCTCGCCACGTCCAGTTGGTGAGGCAGGATCTCGACGTCACCTTTGCTGCCGAATTCGCCACCATGTCACTCGCCGACCGGGCCGAAATCCAAGACGCCCTGCTGGCCGCAACCACCTGGGCCGCGTGGTCATTTCTGCGCGACGATCTCGGCCACAGCAATGCTCGCGCCACCGCCGTGATGATTCGCAGTGTCACCGCTTTACTGACATCTACCCAGCAGCCAACCACTATCCAAGAGGAAACCCCATGACATCCAGATTTACTGATCGAGTGGCCATCGTGACCGGCGCGGGCCAAGGTATCGGCGCTGCCACCGCGCACCTGATGGCCGAACAGGGCGCAATCGTCGCAGTCGTCGACCTGACGACCGAGCGGGCTCAGGAAACGGTGGATACCATCGTCGCCGCCGGCGGTAGCGCAATCGCCATTGGTTGCGATGTTTCAGAAGCCGCATCGGTAGCCGCCATGGTGCAGGCGGTGGTCGACAAGTTCTCTCGCGTGGACATCTTGGTGAACAATGCCGGTATCACCCGGGACGACCTGCTGTTCAAGATGACCAAGGAGAACTGGGACGCGGTCATTTCCACGAACTTGACCAGCATCTTCCTGTGCTGTCAGGAGGTCCAAAAGCATATGGTGGCGGCGAAATATGGCCGTATCGTGAGTCTCTCCAGCCGCTCGGCTCTCGGCGCCCGTGGCCAGGTCAACTATGCCGCGGCCAAGGCCGGCGTCCAGGGCATCACGGCCACCCTGGCCATCGAATTGGGCCAGTTCGGCATCACGGTCAATGCGGTTGCTCCCGGTTACATCGCCACCTCGATGACGGCGGCCACTGCCGTGCGGGTCGGGTCGAACCCACAGGACCACCAGAAGTGGGCCAGCGAGCAGATTCCGCTGCGCCGGGTCGGTCAGCCTTCGGAGGTCGCATCGGTCATCGCTTTCCTGGCCAGCGACGAGGCCTCCTACGTTTCCGGTCAAACCCTGTACATCAACGGCGGAGCCCGCTGACCTCGCATTTTTGCCATCGAAAAAGGAGCACACCATGGACTTCTCCCTCAGTGACGAGGAAAAGGCGATCCGTGATACCGCACGTGAATTCATTCGCAAGGAGGTGATGCCGCTGGAGGCCGAGGTACTGCGGCGAGAACGCAATCATCAACCAGGACTGGAGAGTTCTGAGCTCCGGGAGTTGCAACACAAAGCCAAGGACTTCGGTTTCTGGGGTTTGTCCACCCCCGCCGAATATGGCGGAATGGATCTGCCGGCCATCATGCAATCGTTGATCTGGACCGAGATCGGCCGCAGCACCGTTCCTTTCAGGTTTGGCGGTGAGGCGGACAACATCCTGTTCCACGCCAATGAATCCCAGAAGGACGAGTTTCTGCTTCCGACCATCGCCGGTGATCGGATCTCCTGCTTTGCCATCACCGAACCGGGAGCCGGCTCGGACGCGGCCAATATCAGCCTGTCCGCCAAGCAGGACGGAGATGAGTGGATCCTCAACGGGGAGAAGACCTTCATCACCAACGGCAATGACGCCGACTTCACGATGGTCGTGGCGGTCAACGACAAGGCAAAGGGGGCGCGCGGCGGCGGCACCACCGTCTTTCTGGTCGATCGCGACATGGGCTGGAAGTCCGAACCCATTCAGACCATGGGGGAAGGCGGCCCGGCCGCGCTCATCTTCGACAATGTCCGGGTGCCGGCCAGGAACACCCTGGGTGAGATCGGTCAGGGATTCGAACTGGGCATGCAGTGGATCGGCAAGGGTCGCTACATCATTCCCTCGCACGCTCTCGGGATCGCCGAGCGAGCACTGCAGATGGCCATCGACCAGGCAAACACGCGGGTTACATTCGGGAAGCCGATCGGCACCAACCAAGCCATCGCGTGGATGATCGCCGATTCGGAAACTGAGCTGGAGGCCGCCAGGTGGCTGACCCTGCGCGCG
>JBBSUU010000002.1:0-19918 GCA_038234115.1 Mycobacteriales bacterium | reverse complement strand
GTCACCGAGATGTTGGAGTTTCCCGGGGTTGGCTGATCACCACATCGCACGGGTGAACCCATCCATTGGGTTCACCCTGCACGAGCGCACTGAGTGCGGGTTTCGAATTCGACGGATGGATGCCGAGCGGTTCGTTCGGTGTGAGATTGCCTCCGGACGGCCAGCGGGGGAACCGTTTGGGTACCCGTCATGAACTACCGTTGGCGGGAGCCCGACCCAAGGAGGAACCTCGATGCACCGAGGTCGTATTGCCGCCGGCCTACTGGCGCTGGCCACTTGCTTCGCTTTTGTTGCTGTTACGAACTCCACGGCGTTCGCGGGGTCGGGCCAAAACACCGCACCGGCAGCGGCCCCGATCCGCCCCGCCGCACCCGAAACCTCGACGGATACCGCCGATGGCCGCACCCTTTCGGCCGACGGCGCGATTGCTCTCACCGAAACCGGTGCGACGGTAAAAGTGGTGGGCGCCGGTTTCGATCCGGCGACCGATGTTTTTCTGGCCATCTGCAACACGACCGCCACCGCCCAGACACCGCTGGCCGACTGCTTGGGTGGGCCTGTCCCAGCCGCTAATCCCACTAAAGCCTGGGCCTGGGTCACGGCAGCGGCCAATCGCCCCAATCCGGTGAAATGGGAGGGCGGCGGTTTCACCGCCAAGTTGGTGATCGACTCACCGGACGGAATCGGACCGGTGTGTGGAGACAACAAGTGCGTCATCATCGCCAGGACCGATGGTGCTGCCGATGCCAGGGCCGCCGACCTCATCATCCCCGTGACTTTCACCGGAGAAGGTCCGCCAACCCCCTCCAGCACGTCGGAGACCACCACCACCACCACGATAACCACGACGACGACCTCCACCAGTGCGGAGCCCACCGTCCCGCTCACCGTCGGGCCACAGTCGGTGGTGAGTCCGGAGATTGCCGTCGGTGGAGTTCAAACGGTGGTGTTTGCCGAGTTCCTGGCCGGTGAGCAAGTGACCATTGGGCTGTTCCCCGGTCCTATCGCGCTGCCGGATGTACTCGCCAGCGAGGTCGGTGTGGTCACCATCAGCTTCACCATTGAAAGCGCGATGAACCCCGGAATCCACACCGTGCAGGCAGTTGGTGTGCAATCGGGCACCGTTGGCATCGCCGAATTCACTATCTCGGCGCCGGTGGTTACCTCATCGAGCATCCAGAGCACCAGTTCGGTGGACAGCTCGACCCAGACCACCACCTCTACCACCCCCACCTCGGAAAGCACTACCGCGACCGAAGCAACCTCTACGACAACGAGCACCGACGCTGCCCCGATCGTCACCGACGGCGAATCCTCGAGTCTGTGGTGGCTTTGGGTGATCATCGTCCTGGTTGTGCTGGTGGGTGGTGTGACCGGAGCGGTCGCGCTCTCCCGGCGCCGCGCCGCGCAACTGGAGGAGGAAGAGGAGGCCAAGGAAGCCGAACTGGCCGAGGCCGCCGAGCGAACAGCTCAGGACCGAACCGCCGGACAGCAGCCATACCAGCCCGAAGCCGCGCCGCCATCGCCCTACGAATACTCAGGGGATGATCTGGGTCTGCTGTCCGGCCGGGAGCATGCCGATGGGCCGGCTCTGTACAGCGGCCAGGGCAGTTACACCCCGGAAGCCAGGACCGAGCGGCTTCAGTCCCCTGAGCAACGCGGTTTGGCCCAGCCCCGGGTGGAACCGCCCACCACTCGCATTCCGGCGCCGGGCAGCCCGCCTGCCGGCGGCCAACCCCCGACTGATCCAGGACCGAGTACCGCTCAGTGGCGTCCGGACTTTGGTGACTCGGCCGCTGACCCCAGGCCCAGTACGGCGCAGTGGCGTCCGGACTTTGGTGACTCGGCCGCTGACCCCGGGCCCAGTACGTCCCAGTGGCGTCCGGACTTTGATGATTCGGCTGTTGAATCTGGGACGCCGGATGCGGTAAGCGGATCGGATCCGGCCGATGGAGGACCCACCACCCAGGCCTGGCAACCGCCGCCGATCGATCCGGAGGACGAGCCACCCGCCGGTCGGCATTCCTGAGTCATAACGCAAAACGTCGCTGCGGCCGGATATCTAATCCGGCCGCAGCGGCGTTTTGCATGGGGGTTTACGGGTGGGTCATGGACAGCACATCGAGCGCCGCGTCCAACTGCTCGGCAGTGACCTTGCCGCTCTCGACGTGCCCGCGCTCCAGAACCACAGACTTAATGGTCTTGTTCTGCTTCAGCGCCTGCTTGGCGATCGAGGCCGCTTCTTCGTACCCGATGTACTTGTTCAGCGGTGTGACGATCGCCGGTGAGGATTCGGCATAGGCCAGACAACGCTCGACATCGGCTTCCAGACCGTCGATGCAACGGTCGGCCAGGAGTCGCGACACATTGGCGATCAACCGAATGGACTCCAGAAGATTTCGAGCCATCACCGGGAACATCACATTGAGTTCGAAGTTGCCCTGCGAGCCGGCGAAGGCGACTGTGGCGTCGTTGCCGATTACCTGAGCGGCAACCATCAGGGTGGCCTCCGGCATGACCGGATTGACCTTTCCGGGCATGATCGACGAGCCGGGCTGCAAGTCCGGTAGATGAATTTCGGCCAGACCCGCACGAGGGCCTGAGCCCATCCACCGGATGTCATTGCAGATCTTGGTCAGGCCGACCGCGATGGTGCGCAGTTGCCCGGAAGTTTCGACCAGGCCGTCACGGGCGCTTTGCGCCTCGAAGTGGTTCCTCGCCTCGGTGAAGGGCAGGCCGGTGACCGAGGCCAATTCGGCGATGACCTTGGCCGAGAAACCTGGGGGAGTGTTGATACCGGTGCCCACGGCGGTGCCGCCCAGCGGGAGTTCGGCCAACCGCGGCAGCGATGACTGCAACCGTTCGATGCCGTAACGGACCTGGGCGGCGTAGCCGCCGAATTCCTGACCGAGAGTCACCGGGGTGGCATCCATCAGGTGCGTCCGGCCGGATTTCACCACGGTCGCCCACAGATCGGACTTCGTCTGCAGCGCAGCGGACAGGTGGTCCAACGCAGGAATCAGGTCGGTGACAATCGCTTCGGTCGCGGCCACATGAATCGAGGTAGGGAAGACGTCGTTGGAGGATTGAGAAGCGTTCACATGATCGTTCGGGTGCACCTTGCTGACCGACTCCACAACACCGGTGATTTCGTTCGCCAAGGTGGCAATCACCTCATTGGTGTTCATGTTGGAACTGGTCCCGGAGCCGGTCTGGAAGACATCGATCGGGAATTCACCGTCCCAGTCGCCGGCGGCTACGGTGCCGGCCGCCGTTTGGATGACCGTGGACACGTCGTCGGCGATCACGCCGAGTTCGGCGTTCACCTTCGCTGCGGCCGCCTTGATCAGCGCCAGCGCGCGGATCTGGGAGCGTTCCAGTCCCCGGCCGGAGATCGGGAAGTTCTCCACGGCCCGTTGAGTTTGAGCTTGGTACTTTGCGTCGCGAGGCACTCGGACTTCACCCATGGTGTCGTGCTCGATGCGGAACTCGCCGTTGTGTTCAGCCATGTGATGAAACTATCGGGCACGGCGACGGGTGTTGCTATTGGGACGGGGTGTTGTCTGTCTCATGGGCATGCGTTGGGCCCGGTTACGCTGGCTTTTCCCGCTCGGAGATTCGCCCGCGCCGCGTCGTGGGACGATGGTGGGGTGGCGGATCGAAGAAATGCAACCATGCGCGACATGGCTGTTGCGGTGGGAGTCCTGGTAGTGGCGCTTTTGATTGTCGTCGGTGCGCTTGGGGGCTATTCGTTTAAGTCCGGTGCGCCGACCGAAGGTGCAGCGCCAACGGCTGATGTGGTGGGTGGCTTCGGTCGGGCCGCTGCCACCCTCGGTTTCGAAGTGGTTGTGCCGCATGACGTTCCTGCCGACTGGCATCCAAATTCGTTCTCCCTGAACAATCCGGCTATTGGCGCCACCGGCGCACCGGTGGTACGCGGCGGCTGGCTCACGGCGGACGGATCCTTCATCACCCTGCTGGAATCGTCGGCAACCGGGCCGGTACTGGTGGCGCAGGAGGTGGGGACGGCATTGGATAACCGAGGTCAGGTCGAAGCCGCCGGCAGCACATGGAACATCTACCCAGGTCAGCGCGCCGAGCAGGTGTGGGTGCGAACGAGCGCCGGAATCACATTTCTGATCACCGGTTCGGCCAAGCCTGCTGATTTCCAGGCTTTGGCGCAGGCCGTCTCCTGACCGGTTCGGATTGGTTCCACAAGTTCGGGTGAGTGCGGCAAGTGTGGGTCAGTTCTGATCGGACTCGGCAAGCGCGGTGTCGACCCGCTGTCGCGCGCCTTCCAAGAAGCGAGCACAGATTTTTGCCAGGGATTCTCCGCGTTCCCACAGGGTCAGCGAATCATCCAGACTCAGGCCGCCCGCCTCGAGTTTGCTCACCACCTTGGCCAATTCATCGCGAGCGGCCTCGTATGACAACTCGGTCTGCGATTCGGTCTGCGAATCTTGGGAATTCTGCTCTGGCGACTGCTTTGTCATGACATTCCCGAGGTAGGTGAAGTGGTCAAATTTTGATCTTCTTCCGGTCCTAGGCTGGTGCCCAGAACGGCTCCGCCGGCAACTCGGATCCGCAAGCTGCTCCCCGCGGGTGCCTGGGCGGGCTGCCGAAGCACCGTGCCCTCCACCTGAACCACCGCGTACCCGCGCCGCAGCGTCGCTGCCGGTCCAAGTGCTGCAAGCTGTGAGACCCGATGGGCCATCATGGACTCATTCACCTCGATGGTTCGGCGGATCAACTGCTCGCTCCGATCCCGTAATCGCTGAACCTGCTCGGCCCGCCCGGTAATCGGGCTGTACGGGTCGGCGAGTACGGCCCGAGAACGCAGACCGGCCAGCCTGGCTGACTCGGTGCTTACCCAGCCGGTGAGCGAACGTCTTGCCCGCAATCGGAGTTGGTCGAGTTGTTTGCCCTCGGCCACCGCATCGGGCACCACACGTTTGCCGGCATCTGTGGGAGTCGAGCACCTCACATCGGCTACGTCGTCGACGATGGGATGGTCGGGTTCGTGCCCGACGGCGGAGACAACCGGGGTGCGGCAGGACGCTACTGCCCGACAGAGGGTTTCATCTGAGAATGGCAACAGATCCTCCACCGAACCGCCGCCCCTGGCCAGCACGATCACCTCCACCTCCGGGTCAGCATCGAGCTTCTTCAAGGCTTGCAAGATTTGCGGAACTGCGGTGACACCCTGAACTGCAGTGTTCTCCACCCGAAAGATCACGGCGGGCCAGCGGGCTCTGGCGTTTACCAGAACGTCGGATTCGGCGGCACTTGCCCGACCGGTGATGAGTCCGACCACCCGCGGAAGGAAGGGCAACGGTTTTTTCCGGCGGCTCGACGTCAGCCCTTCCGCGGCGAGCAGACTGCGCACCCGCTGCAGTCGGGCCAAAAGTTCGCCGAGGCCGACCGGATGCATTTCGCTGACCCGGAAGGAGAGCGACCCCCTGGCGGTGTAGTACTCAAATTTACCGAACACGACAACCCGGTCGCCTTCAGCCGGAGGCTTTGCCAGGCCTACCATCACCTTACTGAAACAGGTTACCTGTAAGGACATCTCGGCTGCCGGATCGCGCAGGGTGAAGTACGCGACCTGCCCGGGTCTGATATTTGCCTGGGCGATCTGGCCCTCGATCCAGGCCGCCGGCGCCCGCGCGATGTGCTCGGCCATCCGCTGTGAAAGAGCGCGAACCGGCCAGGGGTTCTCCCGGCTGGTGTCCGCAGCCTTCAAGGGCACGACCCGACGAGGTTCCGGTTCAGCTGACATCGTTACCGGTCCTGGGTGCCACCCGGTCAGCGCCGATCGCGGCACCGAACGCAGTGAAAAGGGGACGACTATGTGGATTCATCTGTGGTGGCGAAACGGTCAGCGGCCGGCCAGCGTCGACAGCCGGTTGGTCAGCAGTGTGAGAAATGCCGGTCGCGCCTGGTGGGCATGCTCGAAGAGTAAGCAGGCAGCCACCTGCTCGGAGGTAGTCGAACGCAGCTTTCCGCGTAGCTGCGCGAGACTGAGCTCGCGATAGCCGGCGATACCCGGCTGCAGGTCCGTATTTTCTTGAGCTACGCCGCCGGACTCGCTCAACGCTGTTGGCGTCGAAGGCGGAGCTGGTCGCGCACTCTGCGCCGACGAAAATCCCGGTGCCACAGATTCGGTCGACAATGGTTGGCTGACGACAAACCCGGCGACGCCGGCGGTCGGAAGATCGGCGACCGGCCCACTCTCGGCCTCCGCTACGGAGTCCCAAAGAGCCGCGGCCTGCGGGTCGTGCTCTGCAACTTCGTCTTCCTCATCGATGGTGGACCAGGCTGTTCGTTCCGGCGGTGGCTCCGCTCCGCCGGACAGCGCGGAGAGGGCGTGATCACCTCGAACAGCGAGCGCTGCAAGCTGCTGGTTCAGCTCGAAAGACAACTTGGCGGCTTTGCCCACCAAGGTCACGGGAAGCGTCGGGATCTCCTCGGGTATCCGTTTGACGACATCGAGGGTGTCGGAGACAAGCCCGGCGGCGACGCGGAGCAAGAAGGGAAAAGAGGAGGCCATGTGATAAGCCTGCCTCATCCCCCTGACAATGGCAGCAGGCAGGTGCCTTTCAAGCACGTTGAATCCGGTGCCGCCCGGCGGATGACCGCTCCAACGGCCGGGTACCGGGCGGATCAGGGACGTCACTCGGAGCCGGAAAGTAGCCGATCTGCCACCGGCAGATACACCCACAGCGCGGACCGGCTGTCCGGTCGGAATCGTTCAAACGCGTTCCCGCCTACGATGGAGTCATGACTCAGACTGCTCGCCGTGTTCTTCTCGCCGCACCGCGCGGCTATTGCGCGGGGGTCGACCGCGCTGTCGTCACAGTGGAGAAGGCGCTGGAACAGTACGGCGCACCGGTGTACGTCCGTAAAGAAATTGTGCACAACAAGCATGTGGTGAACACCCTGCAAAAGCGCGGCGCCATCTTTGTCGATCAGACAGATGAGGTGCCCGAGGGTGCCTTGGTCGTCTTTTCCGCTCATGGGGTTTCCCCCGCGGTTCACACCGAGGCGGCGGAGCGAGACTTACGCGTAATCGACGCCACGTGCCCCTTGGTGACCAAGGTGCACAAGGAGGCTGTTCGATTTGCCGGTGAGGGCTACGACATCGTGCTGATCGGTCATCGCAATCACGAAGAGGTAGAGGGCACCTACGGCGAGGCCCCGGAAGCCATTCAAATTGTGGACACCCCCGCTGATGTCGCTGCCGTCGAGGTCAAAGACCCTTCGAAGGTCATTTGGTTGTCGCAGACCACACTGAGCGTCGACGAGACGATGGAGACGGTTGATCTTTTGCGCAAACGCTTTCCGCTGATGACAGCTCCACCCAGTGATGACATCTGCTACGCCACCCAGAACAGGCAGGAGGTGGTCAAACAGATCGCCCCGGATTGTGATCTGCTCATCGTGGTGGGTTCGCGCAATTCGTCGAACTCGGTTCGCTTGGTGGAAGTCGCGCTGGATGCCGGCGCCAGAGCGTCGTACCTGGTGGACTACGCGAGTGAAATAGAGGAAAGCTGGCTGACTGATGTCAGCACCATCGGTGTTACCTCGGGCGCATCGGTACCGGAGGATCTGGTCGAAGGGGTTCTCGATTGGCTGGCCGAGCGAAGCTTCGGTGACGTCGAGGTTTTCACCGCAGCGAAAGAAACGCTGACATTTTCGCTGCCGAAGGAACTTCGCAAAGATCTGCGCCCGGTCACCGAAGAGGTATCGGCGCAAATTTAGCGCCCCGGGGTGATGGACCCAGTCAGCGCCTGTCGACCAGAGGTATCGGCCTGCAAGTGCGGCCAATGCGCCCGAGTTACCGGGAACCTAGCGGGATCTTGTGCCGTGCAGGGGTTGGGCGATGTATCGCACCATGCCCAGAATGAGGCTGGCTCCCGTCGCCGTGAGCATGGCCGGGAATGAATCCACCAGGAAGACACTCAGCGTCAAAATCGAGCTCGAAGAGAAGATCGCAAAACAGATCACCACACTTGCGGCAATGATCAGCGGCGGCTGAACCATCGGCGTGAAGATCGACCGGCGTCGCACAGCCAAGGTGGCGACCACACAGCCCAGAACCGCGGCAATGCCGGTGGTCCAGCCCACCGCGGCGTCAGAAGCGCTACCAGTTCCTAGATCGACACCCATTCCGATGAGTGTCGGTACCAGCCCGATCAGAACGGCCCCCCACCAAGGGACACCTCGCGTCGTCGTGATGACCGATGCATCTGCTCGGGCCATGGACTCTGAATGGGCGATGCTCACGAGACCACGTTAGCGCCCGTTAAGCCTGCAACGGGTCAGGTCCCCTCATCCGGCTCGTGTTTGGTCGCCGACAAGTTCCGGCGCCTGCGGGTGCCGGGGAGCGAGCTCAACCTGCTGCGGTGTTGGAATCGGGGTCGTGGAGATCCCCAGGTCGCCGAATTTACGCGCCGAGACCAGCACCCGGGAGTCCAAGGAGGAGACGGTCGAGTTGTAGGACTCCACTGCTTTGCCCAGGCTCGACCCAAGCTTGCCCAGGTGCTCACCCATGGTGGAGAGCCGCTTGTAAAGATCTTTACCCAGCGCATGGATCTGCGCCGCGTTGGCCCCGAGCTGTTCCTGCCGCCAACTGAACGCGATGGTGCGCAACAGGGTGATCAAGGTGGTTGGTGTTGCCATCACCACATTGCGGGAGAATGCGTAGTCCGAAAGCCCGGGATCGCGGACCAGCGCAGCATCCAACAGCGGCTCGCCGGGAATGAACATGATGACGAATTCGGGGGCCGGCTGAAAGTTATTCCAATAGGCCTTCCCGGCCAACGCGTCCACATGGGCTCGGACAGCCCTGGCGTGCGAAGCCATCAGCCCGGCTGATTCGGGGCCCTCACCTCGATCCATGGCTTCCAACCACGCGGTGAACGGAACCTTGGCATCCACCGGTATCTGCCGGCCGCCGGATAGTTTGACCACCAGGTCCGGCCGCTGCCTACCTTCGGAGCGATCGTTGCCGGCCCAGGTCCCCGACCCCGCGGAGCCGACGGTTACCTGCGTATCGAAGTCACAATGCTGGGTCATACCGGCCAGTTCGACAATTCGTTGCAACTGGATCTCGCCCCAGCGGCCGCGCACCTGTGGGGTGCGAAGGGCGCCCGCCAAGGTGCGGGTGTGGTGGTTCAGGTCGGCCGAAGTGCGGTGCAGTGCACCCACTTGTTCTCGTAGGGACGCATAGGCGCCCACCCGGTCTCGTTCGATCTCGCGCAGCTGATGCTCGACACGGACCAGCGCATCGGCGGCGGGGGCAAGCAACGCACCCATGGTTGCCGCATCGGCCCGATCGGCCTCCGACCGACCAACTGCTTCCCCGGAAGTGCGCCCGAGATAGAAGCCGAGACCGACGCCGAGCATCAGCAGTCCGACTGCGATCAGCAATGTGGTGAGGTCCATGTCGCGAAGCATGCCGGGTAGCACCGACATTCGGCGTTATCGCAGGTTGGCCCGGTGGGGGTGGCGGTGGCGGTGTCGATGGCGGTGTCGATGCGAGGAGGAGCGGAGACAACCGCCCGGCCGGCAGGCTCACCAACGATGGGCGACGTCGATCACCAGTCGGCCACCAGAACCGGGACCGTCCAGCAGCAAAACTCTGAAGGGCAGTCTCGCCCGGACTCCGATTCCGACGGTGGATTGGCCTTCGAAACTGCCGGCCCAGGCAACCTGTCGGAACGTCGAAAAGCCAACGACAGTCACCGCTTCCGTGGAGATCGCGGGTGTATAGGTGGCGCCGCCGCCGTCGTAGGCATTGCCCTGAACGAGAATTTGCAGGTACGCCCCACCTCGCAGGGCTACCGGGAGGCCGGATCCGTCCTGCACCACCTGGCTGACATATCTCACGTCGTAACCGACATGCGATCCAGTTCCTACATCGATTACCAAGCGGTCGAAGCAGTTATGCCTACCGGCCCTGATGTTCTCCACTGTGGCCGGATAGACGGCCCCGCCGCCCATTTTGGCCAACGAACCCCAGGTGAAACCGCATTGGGGAGCGGCAGCTAGGGCTGGTCCGGCTGCCGATGCTGCAGGGGAGAACGCAAGTGTCAAGAGCAGGCTGGTCAGCGCGGCGGTAATCAAGGCCCACCAACCATGTTTTTGGGACTTCGATGTGCTCATGAGGAGTCCTTTCGCAACGGCCCGGACACCGATGTCCGAACAACTGCCCCAAAGACGGCGGGTTCTGGATTCGGTTGATGCCAGTGGCCCAACCGTAAGGTTATTGCAATGTTTTCATTACTTTCCCGCCCAGGTGCTTTCGTGAACGAGGAGCCACTGTTTGGCAGGTAGTCCCCAACTGAAGCCGCCGAGACTGCCATCCATCCGCAACACGCGATGACACGGAACGAACAACGCGGCGGCATTGCGTGCGCAAGCTGTCGCGGCGCCGCGGATCGCCGCGGGCCGACCCGCCAAGGCGGCGAATTCGGTGTAGGTAACGGGTTCGCCCGGCTCGATCTTGCGCAGCACCGCCCAGGCGTCCATCAGGAATGGGCCCGATATCTGTTGCACCGCGACCTGGTTGACGGAGCTGAGTTCGCCCTGATGGTAGGCAACTACGGCCTCGGTGATGACGGGCAGAGTCTTCACAGTCTTCAAGCTCGACGGGCGCAACGTGGAGTGAATCAGTGGTACCAGGTCAGCCGGATCTGAGGTCCAACCACTGGCCAGTACTGTCTCCCGGGAGTCGTCGGTGATGGTGGTGAACGGGCCGATCGGGGTGGAAACCGTGTTGAGGTAGCCGGTTGTCATGATGAACCTTTCTGAGTTACTGAAGATGGCGCACGCCAGAGGTGCATACCGGCATAAGAGCGGAACGGCTGCCAACGGGCCGCGTATTCGGTCAAACCCGAGGGAGTGTGCGGCAGCCCCAGCCGCTCGGCACCCTGACGCAGGACCAGGTCACCGGTCAGGAGCACATTGGGGTCACCCAGTACGCGCATCGCCAGATAGCCGGCGGTCCAGGGTCCGATGCCCGCGCGTTCGCACAGTTGCTGTTGCAACTCATCAGACCGTCGGCCCGCATCGAGAACCAGTTCCCCGTCGGCTATGTCACGGCTTGCGCACAACAGGGTGGCAGCCCGCCGGCGTGGTCCACCGATCTGCGTCTCGGACAGGGTTGCGAGCTGGGCCGCCGTTGGGAACAGATGCGTGAGCCCGGTGGTCGCGGTCATTTCGGCCGGCAGCCCCGATCCAACCAACTGGGTCAGCCGAGCAGTCGCGGTGCGCGCCGCAGCCACCGATACCTGTTGCCCAAGTATTGCTCTGGTGAGAATTTCCGGTCCGTCAACGGCGCCGGGGACCCGCATACCCGGGGTGGCCTCGACGAGGGGTTCCAGAGCTGGATCTGTTGCCAACAACGCATCTATTCCCACCGGGTCCGCATCGGCGTCCAGGAGTCGTCGACAGCGCTCCGCAGCGGGGACCAGGTCGGCCGGGTGGGAGAGGTACAACACGGCCGCGACCGCTTCATTGGTGCCCGCCGGTGGCATTGTCAATCGCACGGCAGCGGGACCGCGGGGTAGTTGCAGGGTTCTGGAGTACGTTCGTCCCTCGACCGATTCCACCCCCGCCACGGCGCGAAGCCCGAAGAAGGCCAACAATCCGTCTCCGTCGAAAGGATGTCGGACCGGCAAACGCAACGCCAATGATCCAGCGGTGAGGAGCGGTCGCCGATCCCCACGCAGTCCCGAGGGATCGATGGCAAAGACTTCACGGATCGTGAGGTTGAATTGCCGGATACTCGCGAACCCGGCCGCGAATGCAATTTCACTGATCGGCAGATCGGTAGTGGTGAGCAGCACCCGGGCCGTGTGAGCACGCCGGGCGCGGGCCAGGGCAAGCGGAGCGGCACCCAACTCGGAGATCAGCAGCCGGTTCAAATGTCGCGACGAATAGCCAAGTCGGCGCGCCAATCCTGGAATTCCCTCCCGATCAACGACGCCGTCGGCAATGAGCCGCATCGCTGCTCCCACGGTATCGGCGCGTAAGTTCCACTCCGGCGAGCCG
This sequence comes from Mycobacteriales bacterium, assembly GCA_038234115.1. Taxonomy (GTDB): domain Bacteria; phylum Actinomycetota; class Actinomycetes; order Mycobacteriales; family Nakamurellaceae; genus Nakamurella. The sequence goes on along the minus strand of JBBSUU010000002.1, from coordinate 7,861 downwards.
GGTGCGGCATCAGGGAGGCATCGACGGCAAGCTCGGTAGCCCGCGGCCTGCGCTGCGGCCACTGTCTGGAAGAAAGAGGTGTTGCGTCGCAGGGGTTTACGAGCCGGACATGCCGGGCGGCAGTAGATCCCGGTGGTGTGCACGGCCAGAATGAATTGACCATCAAAACGGGCATCACGCGTTTCAACGGCGCGGTAGGCCAGATCTTCATCGAACTTCATGAACATCACTCTGTCATCGAAATGAGCGGCTGACTCGCGGAAATCGGACATGGCAGTGGCGGTCTTCAAGGTGAGCCGCAGGCTCAGCGCTTTAACCCGAAGGAGTCATCGAAATCCGCCTCCGGAAGCCAGTGCGGCCGTTTCGTCGATCGGGTCATCCGCGTGCGCGAAACCCGATCAGCATGGCAGGCTGAGAGCTATGACCGCCGATCATGCCCTACCGGACGCTGCTGCGACTCGGGCTCCGACAACCCGCTGGGAAACCGAGTTCGCCGGCGAGCAATGGCGCGAATATGTCGATCGATTTCAGGCAATGATCGATGATGGAACAGATCTCGGTGGTGAAGCCCGTTTCATCGACATGATGTCAGATCGCAATTCCGCGGTTCTGGATGCCGGTTGTGGGGCCGGCCGAGTGGCAGCCATCGTTGCCGCCGCCGGTCACCGGTCGGTGGGCGTTGACAAGGACGCCGGTCAGATCGAACTGGGCAAAACTCTCTTCCCGGGTGTGAGTCTGATCGCACGCGACCTGCTCAGCGTCACCGCCGAAGACATCAAGCGCGGCGGCGGGCCGGTCGAATTCGACATCATTGCGCTCGCCGGAAACGTAATGGTCTTCCTGGCGCCGGGTACAGAGCAGGCCGTGCTGACAAATCTCTTGCGTTTGCTCAAGCCAAATGGGCGATTGATCGCCGGGTTTGCGACCGATCGAAAGTTCACCGTTGCCGATCTGGATGTCGCCACCGAGAACGTCGGGCTGCAACTGGAGAGCCGGTTCGGTACCTGGCAACTTGACCCTTTCACCGCACAGTCCGACTGGGTGGTCTCGGTTTTCCGCTCCCCAGTGGCAACTCCATGACACCAACCATGGTGACCAGATGGTGGCGGTGGATGAATCGTGCGCAACCGGTTCAATACTTGGTGGCAGCAGCGGTGACTGCGGTGGCCGGGCTGGGCACCTACTGGGCCGGCGCCGGGCTCAGCTCACCCCATGACCAGTTCGATCTCAAGATCTATTACCGCGCGGTCAAGTACTGGGTTGACGGCGGCGATCTGTATTCCTACGCCCAACCCGACTCGTTGATGGGCTCCCTCGGATTCACCTACCCACCACTTTCCGCGGTGTTGATGGCGCCGATGGCGACGCTGGCCTGGGAGTCCGTGCAGGTCATCACGGTCTGCGCAATCGCGATCGCCGCATTCATCATGATGGGGCTGATGCTGCAGGACAGCGTCCTGCTCAAAGGCGCTCGGGGTCTGATGATCGTTGGTGTTGCCACTGCGGCCGGATTCCTGTTCGAGCCGGTACGCCAAACTATCGCCTACGGCCAGGTCAATATCTTCCTCGGGCTGCTGGTCATCTTCGATCTGTTGTTCCTCGCGAGGAAAGCGCCACGCTGGGTAGGGGTCGGCATCGGACTCGCGGCCGCGATCAAACTGACACCCGCGATCTTCATCGTTTACCTGGTGGTGACCAAGCGGTGGCGTGCTGCGATTGTCGCGTGCATCACCGCTGCGGTGGCCAGCCTGGCTGCGGCTTTCTTCGCCCCGCACGAGGTGTGGGAGTTCTTTACCAAAACGCTCTGGGACACTTCACGGGTCGGCCACCCGGACAGTGTGTTCAACCAATCGATCAACGGTCTGTTGGCCAGAATTGCCTCCCCGGATGAACCGAGCAAGCCGCTGTGGGCACTACTGATCGTGTTGGTCGCCGGATTCGGATTTTGGCGGGCCCGCAAGTTGTACCTGGCCGGCGACGACCTGGCCGGCTTGACCGTCACCGGCATCGTCGGTCTGATGATGAGCCCGGTCAGCTGGACCCATCACGCGATTTGGGTGCTACCGGCACTGATCGTCCTCATCCACCGCGCGGTGGAACTGTGGCGCGATGTCAGCGCCGGATCGGCGGGTTTGCGCGGTCAGGCCTACTTGATGACCGCACTGGCAATCATCGCTTTCGGTTGGCTGGTCGAGCCGCACCACTATGTGCAGGACCGCACCAGAGATTGGTCCGGCGCTGATTGGTGGCAGCAGACGATGGCGACCTTCCCCACGATCTGGATGTTGGCCGTGATCGTGCTGCTGCCGGCCCGTCAGCATGTTCCGGCGTCCTGGTTGCCCGCACCGTCAACACGAGCGATTTCGCTGACGAAGTAGTCCGTCCCGGCGCCTGTCCGATCAGCAGGTGTCCGTCCGGCGGGTCGGAGCCACCTAGAATGGACCCCTGTGACCCTGACTCTCGGAATCGTCGGCCTGCCCAACGTTGGCAAGTCCACTCTGTTCAACGCTTTGACCAAGGCTGATGTGCTGGCCGCGAACTATCCGTTCGCCACCATCGAGCCCAACGTCGGCGTGGTCCCACTGCCTGACCCGCGGCTGAACAAGCTGGCAGAGGTCTTCCACTCGCAAAAACTGGTACCGGCGGTCGTGTCTTTCGTCGATATCGCCGGCATCGTCAAAGGGGCCAGTGAGGGTGCGGGGCTCGGCAACAAATTTTTGGCCAGCATTCGCGAAGCCGACGCCATCTGCCAGGTGGTGCGAGCCTTCGATGATGGTGATGTCGTGCATGTCGATGGGCGGGTCGATCCGCTGTCCGATATTGAAACCATCAATACCGAACTGATGTTGGCCGATCTGCAGACCCTGGAGAAGGCCATCCCGCGGCTGGAAAAAGAAGCCAGGCTTTCCAAAGATCGCAAGGCGGTGCTGGAAGCCGCGGTCGCGGCGCAGAACCTATTGAACGAGGGACATACCCTGTTCTCGGCCGGGAAGAAGTTGGAGCTGCCGTTGCTGCGGGAGCTTTCGTTGATGACAGCAAAGCCGTTCCTCTACGTGTTCAACTCCGACGAGGGTGTGCTGACCGATGATGCCAAGAAGGATGCGTTGCGGGCTGCGGTCGCGCCGGCCGATGCCGTCTTCCTGGATGCCAAGGTCGAATACGAATTGCTCGAACTGGATGACGAGTCTGCGCTGGAACTGCTGGAGTCAGTGGGTCAGGATGAACCGGGTCTCCACGCACTGGCTCGCGCCGGGTTTCACACCCTCGGGCTGCAGACCTACCTGACCGCCGGGCCGAAAGAGGCTCGCGCCTGGACGATCCACAAGGGATGGACTGCTCCGCAGGCGGCCGGCGTGATCCACACCGATTTCGAAAAGGGCTTCATCAAAGCCGAAGTCATCTCCTTCGAAGACCTCATTGCCACCGGTTCAGTCGCCGAGGCTCGCAAGGCCGGCAAGGCGCGCATTGAGGGCAAGGAATACGTGATGGCCGATGGTGACGTGGTGGAATTCCGGTTCAACGTCTGATTTTTGACGCTGATGCTCGCGGGCCTAGCGGTCGAACCTGCGTCCCTTGAGTACAACTTGTGAAGACACCGCATCTCTCATCGAAAGTGCTATCGTGATCGATAGCATCTGAGGAGGAGGTGGTTTGATGGCGTCCATCATCGTTCGCGGACTTGATGAAGCGGTCAAGGAGCAACTCGCCGCACAGGCAAAGCAGCACGGGCACTCCATGGAGGCAGAGGCGCGGGACATTCTCACCAAGGCCGCACATAGGCCGCACATCGGCTTGGCGCTCCTATGGGCTGCAAGAGAGGCGGGGGGTGTCGACAATCTTCCGATCCCCGAGCGCAACGACCGTGCGCGAGCGGTGAACTTCGAGTGATCGTCCTGGATACCAATGTCATTTCGGAGATATTCCGGCTACAGCCCGACGCGGGTGTCGTCGGATGGCTCGAATCGCTGACCGGCGAGGTCGCCATCACCGCCGTGACGCTTGCGGAACTGCTGGCAGGTGTCCGTCGGCTCCCCGATGGTCGGCGCAAGGGCGACCTGTCCGGGCGTATCGACGCTGCGGTCGAGCCCTATCGCCGCGGTCGATCAGTGCTGCCGTTCGATGATGCGTGCCCGGAGTTCTACGCGGACATCCTCGTTGCACGAGAAGCGGTTGGATTGCCGATCAGCACTCCCGACGCTCAAATCGCTGCGATTTGTCGGGCGCACGACGCGGTGTGTGCGACCCGAAACCTCAAGGACTTCGCGCACACGGGCGTTGCACTTGTCGATCCCTGGACCAGTTGATTGTCGTGGTAGCGCGATCGGTCGGTGCGCTCGCCACAAGGGATCTACGACCGGGCTCGACGGGTCGGTCCGAGTTGCGTGTGTTGTTCGCGCTCGCCCCTGAACGGTGGGCGATCATGCTGATCGCCGGAGACAAAGCTGGGAACTGGACGCAGTGGTACAAGAAGGACATTCCTGTGCCGACGATCTGTTCGATGATCACATTCGCAGGTTGAGATGGGAGTGACTCAGATGGCTATGACCATGAAGGATTTCGTCGCGGAGCATCCCGTCGACCGGGAACGCGTCGAGGGGCACAAGGAGCGGATGCTCGCTGGGGTGCGTGCTTAAGGGCTGCGCGAACTGCCCGAGCAGCCGGGCTTGACCCAGTCTGAGCCGGCCGCGCGCATCGGCGTCGGACAGCGGCAGGCCTCCAAGGTTGAACACGGCGACCTCGAGAGCGCGTAGATTGGCACGGTCCGCAGCTACCTCGAAGCCGTCGGCGGCGTGCTCACCATCGCCGCATCGCGCCCGGGGGAGTTTTGGCTGGTGATGAGTGCACTCCTTTGATGAGGGGCCGACTGGGTGGCAAACATAAGGTGTCCAGTGTTCGATATCAGACAAACGGACAAACCTCACCCGTAAGCGTGGCGAGCTGCACCAGCGATGCGGGCTGTCGGTGCCGGCTGCTACGTTTGGAAATAGCTCCAGAGCGGATGGCAGTTCGGGTACTTGGCCCGTCATCCCGGCAACCGCGCCAATCCCATCGCACGGTGCCCCAAGGGAAGAGCCGGCGGCCTCGGTCTTGGCCGCAAGAGATGGGTGAACGTCCGAACGCGGCGTTCCCGGAACGGCATCCAATGTCTGACGACCTCGCCTTGCACATTTTTTGTGGCGGCATCCAGGGAACCATGACGGTTCCACAGCCCGGCGGGAGCATCGTGCGTTGGCAACCGTGCCGGTGCGATAAAACTGCGATGAAGTGGCCATACTGCGATGTGTCCCGGTTACGAGACCTTTGCACTCTTTGTGCCCAGGCGACCGCCGGGGGAGTGAGCAGATACTCGTGGAAGGCCTGCGATCTGTGCCGGGACTACAACAACTCTTTGGGGCCGGTGTACGGAAGGGCGCCGCTGCCGCTGGGGCGCCATTCGATCATGAACGGTAGGAGTTTCTCGATAACCCTTGCGGGAGAACAGCTACCGCTGGCAATGGGGAGCATGTTGGGGATGATCGACCTCTGGTTTGCCCTGGATAAGTGGGTTCCAATCCAGGTGCACAAGAAAGCTGCAGCCCAGGGCTGGGGCATCAACGACCGAGTCGGCCTTGACGATTGGCTCCGCGCAAACCCGGCTTCCCCGCAAGCATCGGCCACCGCATTCAGCGAATTCTTCGAGCACATGTCCGAACGCTGACGGCCTCCCCGGCAGCCCCGGGTCGCGCTCTGAGCTGCCTGTCGACCGTGCGCTCTACGCTTGAGTCATGACAACACTCGAAGGTTCAGTAGTCCTGGTGGCCGGTGCGAGCGGGGGCCTCGGTTCGCGGCTCTCCTCCCAGCTCGAAGCAGCGGGGGCAACCGTCGTGCGGGCCTCCCGATCTACCGGATCTGATCTCCGCACACCCGCGGCAGTGGAGGAAGCGGTCGCCGCGGCCGTTGGTCAACACGGCAGGCTCGATGGCCTCGTGATCGCGACCGGCGTGGTTGCCTTCGGCGCCGCATCCGAGTTGGAAACCGGCACCGTCGACGAGCTTTTCGCCGTCAACTCGATCAGCCCCATTCTCCTTATCACTGCAAGTGCGAAGCATCTTGCCGCGTCGGCGAAGGACGGACGCGACCCCTTCGTTGTCACTCTCAGCGGTGTCGTTGCCGAATCACCCGTAGCGGGTCTCGCCGCGTACTCCGCGACGAAGGCGGGGCTCGCTGCCTTCATGGTTGCTGCGGCGCGAGAATACCGTCGGGCCGGAATTCGCCTCCTGGATGCCCGCCCGGGCCACACCGGAACGGAGCTCTCCGAGCACCCGATAGCCGGCACCGCACCCAAGTTCGGGAAGGCCCTCGACCCTGATCTGGTTGTCGAGCGCATCGTGCGGGCAATTGTTGAGGGCGAGAAAGACCTGCCGAGCACCGCGTTCTAGCTCCCGGCGAGAGCGAAATTACGGCACCGGAGAACGCACTGCTCAGCGATCGTTGGTTGCACGTTGGTATCATCGTGGAATGGCGATGACTTTGAGGTTGACGGATGAACAAGACCGGACGCTTGCATTGCTGGCAGAAGCCGATGGGATCAGCAAGCAGGAGGCAACAATTCGGGCAATCCAAGAGGCTGCGTCGCGTCGAGTCCACCACGTGAAGGTGCAGAACCTGTCTGAGTCCGCGCGCGAAAGGTACGCCGATTTACTCGATCGCCTTGGCCGGTGATCGAATACCTGACCACCGAGGATCTGCTACTGCTGGCCCGTGACCTTGGTGTCGGCCCGGTTCGTGATCTTGGCCTGCTCGACTCGGCGGCGCATCGGCCCACAACTGCAATCTTTGGCAAAGATGCATACGAATCGATAGACCGAAAAGCTGCTGTTTTGTTGGAGTCGATCGTCCGGAATCATGCGTTGGTCGATGGGAACAAGAGGCTGGGTTGGCTCGCAGTTGTTGTCTTCTACGGACTCAATTCGGTGACGTTCGACGCGCCCGATGACGAATCATACGAGCTTGTGATGGCCGTTGCCTCCAGCGGTGTCGAGTATGCGCAGGTGGCCGGCACATTCGAGAGGTGGCGCACATCCTCGAGATGAGGGCGGGTTCGCAGGGCTAAATTACGAGGGTTGATCAAGATCTATAACCCGTGCTCAGTGCCGACGTAATAGGGCGGCGAATGATTCGGCCGCGAACATGCCGCCCATGATGGGTTCACCAAATAGTTTGTTTGATATCTGCAGCACTCACGTCGTATTCATTGCGGTAAATGCTTTCTCAATCTTGGTGGCGGACGATGTTCATCACATTCCCATCCGGTGCTCGGAGGAAAAACCGTCGAACTCCCCACTCTTCCGTCGTCAACGGATGCACAATTTCGTAGCCACGTTTGATGGCTTCCTCGTAGGCGCCGTCGATGTCGTCGGTCAACACCGAAATGACCGGATCCTCGGGCGCTGTTGCATCCCGCTCCACGAGTTGGAGGTTTACCGCCGTGAGCGGTGAGGTGAAGCGGGCTACCCAGCCCATATTGAATTCCTCGGTGCTCAGACCGAGGAATTCGGTGTAGAAACTTTTGGCCCGCGCGATGTCCGGCACTCGAAGGTCGGCAATGATTCGATTCGTTCGCATGCTGTTCTCCTAATCTGTAGCGGTTCTGGACTTGCCTCAGGCTGCCTACCAGGTGATATCGATACCGCCCAATTCGCGCAACGACGCGACCATCGCGGAGCCACTGGTCACAAGGTGGGAAGGTGTGCCCCCACAAAGGTCAGCTGTTCTGGCGCCAGTCGAAGCCAGAAGTCGGCATCGTGCAGACCGGGGCTGATACCGCCGACGTCCTCGTCCAGCACCTGCCTCAGTCGCTCGGTGCTCCCGGAAAATGGGT
>JBBSUU010000001.1:0-22009 GCA_038234115.1 Mycobacteriales bacterium | reverse complement strand
TGGTGCCGGTGATCGATAGCTCCAGATCCTCCCGGCGGGCGGCAAAAATCGCATCGTTCAGTGCTTCGTACCGGGGGTTGGCACTTATCCACTCGTTATTGAAATGTTCGGGCTGCAGGGTCGGCAGGATCCCGATCATGATGATGCGTGCCCCAACTTCATTTGCCTTGGTCTCGGCGTGCGTCAGCGAAGCCCGGAGTTTGGCCTCGAGGTCCAGCACAGCATCGCCCGGCATGGCCTGCGGGTCGACATTCAGTTCGATGTTGTACTGGCCAAGTTCGGTTTGGTAGGACGGATCAGCGATATTTGCCAGCACCTGGGCGTTGGCCATCGCCGGATCCAGATTTTCATCGACCAGGTTGAGCTCGATTTCCAGACCGGTGAGCTGGCGGTCGAATTCGAAGGTGTGCTCGATCAGCATCCGTTCGAAGATGTCCAGGCACTTGCGGACTTTTTCGCGGTAGAGCTTGCGCTGTTCCCGAGTGAAATGACCGCTGCTGATGTCGTCGCCCACGTGCGTACCTCCGCATGACGTGGGCCACACTCTTGGCCCAGGTGCAATAAGCCAACCACAGCCGGTGATGGCGAGCGGAATCGGTACAGTCCCATGGCCACATTTCACTTCCGACTGCACTTTCTGTTGGGGACTGACCTGGGTGCCACTCCTCGACTCGAACGCGACTAGCCTGACTTGGTTGATCCGAACGAGCAGAAAGCTGGAAGAACACGTATGTCGTCGGCGCGTAACCCGAAGAGCAGATCCGTCGTCGAGGCAACCGGCATCCCAGATCTGGGAATCGGTCGCGGACCCGACTGGCTGGACAATTTCACGGTCCGCAATCTCGCTCAACTCATCACGTGGCGCCGCGAAATCCACGCCAACCCCGAACTCTCCGATCGCGAACACCGCACCACGGAGTTCCTCACCGCACGGCTTTCCGAAGTCGGTATCAGCAGTCGTGTCTTCCCCAGCGGAACCGGCCTTGTCGGTGAGATCGGACCGGCCGGACGCGGACTGCGAACTGTTGCCCTGCGGGCTGATATCGATGCGCTCCCGCTCCCGGAAATGACCGGGCTGCCCTTCTCCTCGAAGGTCGAGGGAGTCTCACATGCCTGCGGCCACGATGCCCACACCGCTATCGTCCTGGGCGCAATCCTGGCCCTCAACAGTGCGCCGGAACTCCCTGGCCGGGTGCGGTTCATTTTCCAACCTTCCGAGGAGACCCAGCCGGGCGGTGCCTATGACGTCGCTGCCGCCGGCGGCGTGGTTGGCGTCGACCGGATTTTCGCTCTGCATTGCGACCCGCGGATTATCGCCGGCCAGGTCGGACTCAAAGTTGGCCCGATCACCTCGACCGTTGACATGGTCGAGGTAAGGATCACCGGCGCCGGGGGTCATACCGCCCGCCCGCATCTGACCGGTGATCTTGTGTTTGCGCTGGGTACCGTGATCACCGGCCTGCCCACGCTGCTTACTCGTCGGATGGATCCGCGTAGCGCACCCGTGCTGGTCTGGGGAGCGGTGAAGGCGGGTGAAGCCGCCAACGCGATTCCGCGCGAAGGGTCCGTCAAGGGCACCCTGCGGATCATGCAGCGGGAGGCCTGGGATGCCGCTGAGGGTTTACTGTCCAAATTGATTTCCGAGTTGTTGGCCCCGCTCGAGGTCAAACACGAGTTCATCTACACCCGCGGGGTGCCGCCGGTGGTCAACGACGCCGAGTCCATCGGACTGCTGCAGGCCGGTATTACCGTCGGGCTCGGTGACAGTGCCATCACCACCACCGAACAGTCGACCGGAGCCGAGGATTTCGCTGTCTACCTCGATCACGTCCCCGGCGCCTTGGCCAGGTTGGGTGTCTGGAACGGTCATGGTCGTCAGGTTGACCTGCACTCCCCGAATTTCGAGGTTGACGAACGAGCCATTGCCGTTGGCGTCCGCACTCTCGTTCATGCGGTCCTTGCCAGCCTGGAATAGATCGGAACATTCCTCGCAGGCGGCGCATCGGACCTCTGAATCCCCAGACGTAGGAACCGGAGAGGAAGTGCGCACGTTGCGGCGACTATGGCTACTGGTGTGTCTGCTGTCTGTGATGGGACTTTCCGGTTGCTCCTCGACCCCGACGGCCACCGCCGGCGATGCTGCTATCCGCTCGGACTGGACGATGCCCGAGGGTCTGGCCGCCACGGATTTCCAGATTCCCACCGGGCAGTTGACGATCAGCGTGGGAGCGCCGATCACCGACGAGGCGCGGATCAAGTTTTCTCCCGATGAGGGGATCGCCCCGCCCGCAGATGGGAGCCTGATTCCCGTCAAGATGGACTTCTTCCCCAGTTCTGGACGGACCGGATCGAAAACCAAACCGCCGCTGCCGGCGATCGCGACCCTCACCGCCGACGGCCGCACCTACCGGTTACCCGAAACCTATGAAGTGGTGGAGGGCAAACTTGACTACGAATCCCTGAGCTACGGGTGGTATTTGCCGGTCGCCGGGACAACCGCCGCGCAGATCCTGACCGTCACCTACGACGGTCTGGCCCAGACCTACGACCTGACAACCGGAGAGCGGGATGCCGGCGTCGCCGACTCCTGGTACGCGCGGGATGGCGCGGTGCTGTCCGGTTGTCCGACCGCCGAATGGACCGGTGAATTTGCCACTGTCGTGGATGGCAACTGCGTAAGTCTGTACGGCTATCGGGTGCCATATTTTGCCGATCTCGGCTGGGCCGCGCCCGGTCGCCGGTGGTTGGTCGTCGCGGCGATCATCGACCCTGTCCTTTCCAGTCCCAGGGTTACCGCTGGCGGGATCGAGCCTTATGACGTCGGCCTGAACTCGGTCTTCATCTCGATCAACGACGCGGGACCGGTGGGATCGGCCGGAACATCCGGACCGCCGGTGTATAGCTCGGCACCGGATCCAGCCGGTTACCAGATTTTCGACGTGCCGCAGGGCGCTGCCGCCTTGAAGATCACCGCCGCTGTGACGGTGGATTATCTGCCGGTAGGGGCAACCGCCGCAACCACCTCCAAATCCGGTGACATCGTAGTGAGCTTTGACGTTGAGGTGCCTTGAGCCCGGTCGCTCTGGGCACGACTTGGCAGCAGCCCCGTTAACGCCTTGGCAGCAGCCCCGTTAACGCCTTGGCAGCGGCCGTGTTCACCCTGAACCGGTAACCCGGGATCAGGAACCGATCGATCGGCACCCTCTGTTGCGCAAGTCGCTGACGTAGTCCGTCGGAGCTCCGGCCGCTTCGGCCGCGTCGGCAATGACCCCGAGATAACGCGCCGACGGCAGGCCGCCCTCGTAGGCGATCAAGACGTACAACCAGGCCAACTCATCACCATTGAGGGTGCGCACCCGAAGCCGAATCTTGCTGTACACGCCGAGATCGGCGCCCTCCCACGAATCCAGGGTGCGCTCATCGGCATCGGCCATATCGTAGAGAACAACAAAAACTGTGCCCTCGGGGTCTTCGACGATGGTGGAGAGTGAACCCTCCCAGCCAAGATCCTCACCGCCGAAGGTCAGCCGCCAGCCGGTGAGATAACCGGCTCCGGCCATCGGCGACGACGGACATCTCTGAAGCATCTGCGCTGGGTCCATGTTGGAGCCGTATGCGGCGTATAGCGCCATGAAGGTGAGCCTAGCGCCTTCGCCCGCTACGGTTGGTATGCCTTGCATGAGGTCGATGCGGGAACGAACCAGGAACTGAGAAGACGCGAGGAAAGAGGACTTCATGGCGCGGATTGTGATCATCGGTGGGGGACCGGCCGGGTATGAGGCAGCTCTGGTGGCCGCGCAGTACGGCGCCGATGTGACCTTGGTCGAAACCGACGGCGCCGGTGGCAATTGCGTGCTGTACGACTGCGTGCCGTCGAAGACTTTCATCGCCTCGGCCGGCGGTCGCACCGCGGTTCGTGAAGCAGATCAGCTGGGGGTGCTGGTCCCGATCGAAAAGGTCGAGGTGGATATTGCCCGGGTGCATGCCCGCGTCTCCGGTTTGGCGTTGGCCCAGTCAGCCGATATCCGCAATGGCATGGTGGCGATGGGGGTGAAGGTCGTGAACGGTCGTGCTCGTTTTGTCGACGAGATCGCTGGCCTCGCTGTGCACAACATCGAAGTCACCGCCGTCGATGGCACCACCTCGTTGCTGGTTGCCGACGCCGTGCTGATCGCCACCGGCGCCAGCCCGCGGATCCTGCCGACCGCGGTGCCCGATGGTGAACGCATTCTGACCTGGCGCCAGGTGTATTCCCTGACCGAACTGCCCGAACACCTGATCGTGGTCGGATCCGGGGTGACCGGCGCCGAGTTCGCATCCGCCTACACCGAGATGGGGGTCCGGGTCACGTTGATCTCCAGCCGCGACCGGGTGCTTCCGCACGAGGATGCCGATGCTTCGGCGGTAATCGAGGAAGTGTTTGTCGGACGTGGCGTTTCGCTGGTCAAACACGCGCGGGCCGATCTGGTGGTACGCGACGGTGACCAGGTGCGGGTCACGCTTGCCGATGGCCGCGAGATCCTCGGTTCGCATGCCCTGATGACGGTGGGGTCGGTGCCCAATACCGTTGACCTGGGGTTGGAAAGAGTGGGGATCGAGCCCGGGCCGGGCGGATTCATCAACGTGGACCGGGTCTCCCGCACGAATGTGGCCGGCATCTATGCCGCGGGCGACTGCACCGGGGTGCTGATGTTGGCCTCGGTGGCCGCCATGCAGGGGCGCATCGCGATGTGGCACTTTCTGGGGGATGGAGTGCCCCCGCTTCGGCTCAAGACGGTGTCCGCCAATGTGTTCACCCATCCGGAAATCGCCACCGTGGGTATCTCACAGGCCGAGGCGGATTCGGCAACGGTGCCCTGCCGCGTGCTGATGCTGCCATTGGCGACCAACCCACGAGCGAAGATGCTCGGCCTTCGATACGGGTTCGTGAAGCTATTTGTCCGGCCCGCGACGGGGATCGTCATCGGGGGTGTGGTTGTCGGACCGGAAGCAAGCGAACTCATCCTGCCGATCGCGATGGCAGTCCAGAACCGTTTGACCGCAAAGAATCTGGCTTACACCTTCAGCGTCTACCCGTCGCTGTCGGGATCCATCACCGAACTCGGTAGGCAACTGATGCACTTTGACGGCGACCTCGGCTGACCGACCGCCCGGAACTACCCCGGGGTACCGCACGGCGCGGCCGGGTAATAGCGTCATCCCATGGCCATGCAATACGACTATTTCTCAGCCCCGACCGACGACATCGCGGCCTCGCTCATCGACGCCCCCGGCGGCCCCACCCAGGTCCCGGCGCAACCCAATGGCACGCCCGCCTGGGACACGCTTTCGGTCAACGGGGTGGAGCCCTCGGTCCACCTGGTCGAACTGGAAGAGATCATGACCGGGGTCGATTTCAACGACTTGCTGGACACTCCCAGGGCCGGCTCCACGCTGCACAGCAGCGCCGACAACGAGGCGATCATTTCAACTGTTTCTGATGCCCTGCAAGCAGTTCTCGCCGACGCCACGGATGACGCATTGGCAACGGTGGCTGTGGAATGGTCCCACTCGGAAGAGTTCGGTGGTGATGCCAACCCGGTCGACATCGCCGCATTCCTCCACAATCTGGCCGGTCTGGCCCGGCGCGCCCGATCAAGGGGCGAACGGCTCTACTGTTGGGTCAGTTTCTAAACAGCAGCAGACCACCACCACCACGAAGGGCAGCCAACGATGGGCAATGGGGAGATCTCCAGCGCGGCTCAATTGGGCCCGGCGGCTCGAAAAGCCAACTGGGACAAGCTGCAATCGCAGACTTTCGATGTGGTCGTCATCGGCGGTGGAGTGGTCGGCACCGGCGCCGCGTTGGACGCGGTGACCCGCGGGCTTTCGGTGGCACTGGTCGAGGCGCGTGACCTCGCCTCCGGAACGTCCAGTCGGTCCTCGAAGCTGTTCCACGGCGGGCTGCGGTATCTGGAGATGTTCGAGTTCGGGCTGGTTCGGGAGGCACTGCGAGAGCGCGAGCTGATGCTGACCAAGATCTGCCCACATTTGGCCAAGCCGGTGTCGTTCCTCTATCCGCTGGAGAAGGCAGTCATCGAGCGGCCCTACGTCGGTGCGGGTCTGATCATGTACGACTCGATGGGCGGCGCTCGCTCGGTACCCCGACACAAGCACTTGACCAGAGCCGGCGCGCTCCGTCTTGCGCCGGCCCTCAAGCGCGATGCGCTGGTGGGCGGTATTCGTTACTTCGACGGTCAGGTCGATGATGCTCGGCACACCCTTGCGGTCGCCAGGACCGCAGCTGCCTACGGCGCGATCGTCCGCACCTCGACGCAGGTGATCGGGTTCGTCAAGGAAGCCGATCGGGTGGCCGGGGTGAAGGTCCGCGATGTCGAGACCGGCGCGGAGGCCACGGTCAAAGCGCAGGTGGTGATCAACTCCACCGGTGTGTGGACCGACGAGCTGCAACGACTTTCCGGCGGCCGCGGCCGGTTCCGGGTGCGGGCCTCCAAGGGCGTGCACCTGGTGGTGCCGCGTGATCGGATTCCCTCCGAAACCGGGCTGATCCTGAAGACCGAGAAGTCCGTGCTCTTCGTCATTCCGTGGAAGTCCCATTGGATCGTCGGAACCACTGATACCGATTGGAATCTCGATCTCGCCCATCCGTCGGCGACGAAGGCTGATATCGACTACATCCTGGAACATGTGAACACCGTCCTGGCAACGCCGTTGACCCACGCCGACATCGAGGGGGTCTACGCCGGGCTTCGTCCCTTGTTGGCCGGAGAGAGCGAGTCGTCTTCGAAACTCTCTCGGGAGCACGCTGTTTCACGAGTTGCACCCGGTTTGGTCGCCATCGCCGGTGGCAAATACACCACCTACCGGGTGATGGGTGCGGACGCGGTTGAAGCAGCCGCCGAAGACCTGCCCGGACGCATCAACCCGTCCTGCACCGAGAATGTGCCGTTGATCGGCGCCGAAGGGTATCAAGCACTGGTGAATCAGGCCGACCGATTGGCCAAGGAACACGGAGTGCATCCCTATCGAATTCGACACCTGTTGGACCGCTACGGATCTGAAATTCATGAACTATTGGCGTTGGCTGATAACCGACCAGAATTGTTGCAGCCGTTGCCCGGCGCCCCGGACTACCTGGAGGTGGAGGCCTACTACGGGACCTCGCACGAGGGAGCGTTGCACCTGGAAGACCTATTGGCCCGGCGGATGCGGATCTCCATTGAGTACTCCCACCGCGGTACCGAAACTGCCAACCGCGCCGCCGAGATCATGGCGGAGGTACTCGGCTGGAGCCCTGAAGAGCAAGCAGCAGAAGTGAGCTCTTACAACGCGCGGGTGGACGCGGAGCGCACATCGCAGACGGAGCCGTCGGACGAGTCCGCCGACGCTGTTCGGCTGGCCGCTCCCGAGGTACGCGATTTGTTGGTGTCGCCGGTCGCCTGATCGCTCCAGCGGTAGGTGATCAGCGGCAGTAGAACGGTAGGTGATCAGCGGTAGCAGGGCGCGCCGCGGCACCTCAATCGTTATTGCGGTTGATGAACGGTCCGCTGATTGCCGCGACCAGGGGAATCAGCAGGAAGAAATACCAGAGGCCGGTGGCGAAAAAAAGACCGAGCGCGATAAACGGCATCGCCGCAATCAGAGCGATCAGGGCCTTATTGGGCCCGGTGTGGACGGCCGGCGCCGCAGCGGCTGCAAAGGATCCAACCGCGTCAGGCGATGACCGGGCGCCGAGCGCAGTAAAGGGCGCCACTGATACGGCGGCGCCGACCGGGCGTGGTTCTGGCAGGTCACCGAAGACGGCTTCGATATCGGCCATCGTGCGCGCGTTCGTCACTTTGGTGCTGCGCTCGCCGTACTCGTCCAGATTCAATCGCCCGGACCCGAGATGCTCGCCCAAGGCATCGACGGCGGCATTGCGTTCGGCGTCCCCAATCCGAATCGCCGGCCGCGGTGGATCGGTCGGTCGCCCCGAATCCTGGCCTCGCGGTGGATCGGGGAATTGCGGCTGGTCAGGCATGGTCATGATGATCCCCCAGGGCGACGAGCAGAACAGGTAACGCCCTCATTATTGCCCAGCACCCCCGGGCAAAATGACACGCCCTACTTCAGTTCGGCGATCACCGTCCCGGAGGCCAGGGACGCCCCGACCTCAGCGGTGAGACCAGTGACCACACCGTCTTTGTGCGCGGTGACCGGGTTCTCCATCTTCATTGCTTCCAGGACGCAGATGAGATCACCGGTCGCGACTTCCTTTCCTTCGGTGACGGCGATTTTGACGATGGTGCCCTGCATGGGGGCGACGACGGCGTCGCCACTGGCTGCTGCCTTGGATTTGCCGGCGCTGCGCTTGGACTTCACCGGCCCGGTCGCGGACGCAGATCCCGAGCCCACCAGAGAGGCCGGAAGGGAGACCGACACGCGGCGACCATTGACCTCTGCGACGATGACCTGCCGCTCGGCGGACTCGTCGTCCACATCTGCAGCACCGGAATACGGCTCGATCTGGTTGTTGAATTCCGTCTCGATCCAACGGGTGTGCACCTTGAAATTGTCGTCAGGAGCGGTGAAGTCGGTATCGGCGACGACCGCGCGATGGAAGGGCAGCACGGTCGCCATCCCTTCGACCCGCATTTCTGCCAGTGCTCGCCGGGAGCGTGCCAGCGCTTCCTGCCGGGACGCGCCGGTCACGATTACCTTGGCCAGCAGCGAGTCGAATTGGCCGCCGATGACAGACCCGGACTCGACCCCGGAATCGACTCGGACACCTGGTCCGGCCGGGGCCACGAACCTCGTCACCACACCGGGGGCCGGCAAAAAACCGCGGCCGGCATCTTCGCCATTGATCCGGAACTCGATGGAATGCCCGCGCGGAGCCGGATCCTGCGTGATCAAGAGCTTCTCGCCATTGGCGATCCGGAACTGCTCACGCACCAAATCAAGTCCGGAAGTCTCTTCCGAAACAGGGTGCTCCACCTGAAGTCTGGTGTTGACCTCGAGGAAGCTGATCCCCCCATCAGTGCCGACCAGATACTCCACAGTTCCGGCGCCGTGATAGGAAGCCTCGCGGCAGATCGCCTTGGCCGAGGTATGGATCTGCGCCCGCTGCTCGTCGGACAGGAATGGCGCCGGCGCCTCTTCCACCAACTTCTGGTTGCGTCGTTGCAGCGAGCAGTCGCGGGTACCGACAACAATGACGTTGCCATGGGTGTCGGCCAGCACCTGCGCCTCGACGTGCCGGGAGGAGTCCAAGAACCGCTCGACGAAGCACTCACCACGGCCAAATGCGGAGACCGCCTCACGAACGGCCGAAGCGAAAAGTTCGGGGATTTCTTCCATCGTGCGGGCAACTTTGAGACCGCGACCACCGCCGCCGAATGCAGCCTTGATGGCCACCGGCAGACCGTACTCGGCGGCGAAGGCCAGCACTTCCTCGGGACCGGCGACCGGATCCTTGGTACCGGGGACCAACGGGGCACCGGCTCGCATCGCGATATGCCGAGCGGTGACCTTATCGCCGAGATCGCGGATTGACTGCGGCGTCGGGCCGATCCAGATCAAGTCGGCGTCCATCACGGCTTGGGCGAATTCGGCATTCTCGGACAGGAATCCGTATCCGGGGTGCACCGCATTGGCACCGGAGCGGGCGGCGACATCAAGGAGCTTTCCGATGTCCAGGTAGGTCTGCGCCGACGTCTGGCCATTGAGGGCGTAGGCCTCATCGGCAGCCCGGACGTGCACCGCGTCCCGGTCTGGGTCGGCATACACCGCAATGGATCTCAGGCCGGCGTCGGCACATGCCCGAGCGACCCGGACCGCGATCTCCCCGCGGTTGGCGATCAGAACGGTGTGAATGGATGACATGTCTACCTTTCGGAGATTCGGGAGCGCCAAAGATCTGTCACCGCAACGTCGAGGCGCTGCAGCAGGCGACGGGTGAGGGGAAGCGAGATGCCGATGACGGAGGATGGGTCCCCGACGATGCCATCGACGAACCAGCCGCCATAGCCATCGAGGGTGAAACCACCGGCCACGGCAAGTGGTTCGCCGGTCGCCAGGTAGGCCGCGAGTTCGGCATCGGTGGGGTCGCCGATCCGGACCGAGGTGGAGCAGGTGCCACTGGCCCGGTCAACGACGACGCCGTCCAGCACGCGCAGCACCACGTGGCCGGTCAGCAGATCCCCGGACCGTCCGGACATCTGGGCCCAACGACGACGAGCTGTTTGAGCGTCGTGCGGTTTACCGATCAGTTCGCCGTCCAGGTGCAGCATTGAATCGCAACCGACAACGACCGAATCCGGGTACTGGGGGGCCAGCAACGAGGCGACCAATTCGGCTTTGGCACTTGCCAACAGCACCACCAGATCTGCTGCCGGGACACCGGGATTGGCTGCCGCCAGGGCGTCCTCATCGACGTCGGAAACGTGCACGATGGCATCAACACCGGCGGCGGCAAGGACGGCGCGACGGGCCGGCGACGCCGAAGCCAGGATGAACGTTGTCATCTGATGGACGGATTCTGTGGAAGCCCGGCCGCCCACCAGGAATTGCGAACACCCAGTGCATACGCCGGATCACCCCAAGCGCTCGTCGCGCCGGTGACAACAGCGGCGCCGTCGGAGCTGAGCAGGGTCAGGATGGCGATGACGGCAGCGGCATCCTCGTCATCCCGGGAATTACCTGAAAGAACTGTCATAGCGGAATGTTTCCGTGCTTTCGCGGCGGCCGGCTTTCCTTCTTGTCAGCCAATACCCGTAGCGCCCGCACCAGATGGCCGCGAGTGGCCGACGGCATGATGACCTCGTCCACGTAGCCGCGGTCGGCAGCAATGTAGGGGTTGAGCAGGGTGTCCTCGTAGTGGGTCTGCAATTTCAGCCGCAGTGACTCCACCTCCGCCGGATCGGCTGCGGCGAGCTCCTTGCGGTACAGGATGTTCACCGCACCCGAGGCGCCAAGGACGGCGATCTGAGCGGTCGGCCAGGCCAGGTTGATGTCGGCACCGAGATGCTTGGAACCCATCACGTCGTACGCGCCGCCGAAGGCTTTACGGGTGATCACGGTGATCAGCGGGACGGTTGCCTCCGCATAGGCATACAGCAGCTTCGCGCCGCGCCGGATGATTCCATTCCATTCCTGATCGGTGCCGGGAAGGAAACCGGGGACGTCCACAAAAGTGATGATCGGAATATTGAACGCATCGCAGGTCCGGACGAAACGTGCGGCCTTCTCGGAAGCGTTGATATCCAGGGTGCCCGCCAGGGCCAGTGGCTGATTCGCCACCACCCCAACCGGTTTGCCCTCGAGCCGTCCGAATCCGATCAGCATGTTCGGCGCGAAGAGTTCCTGAACCTCCAGGAATTCTTCCTCATCCAGCACGGTTTTGATGACGGTGTGCATGTCATAGGGGACATTCGCCGAGTCCGGGATGAGAGTGTCCAACGCGAGGTCGGTCTGGCTCACCGCAAGATCGGCCACCACCGGGAGGGACGGCGGGCGAGAGAGGTTGTTGTCCGGCAGGTAGGAAAGCAGTTCCTGAACATAGGAAATCGCGTCATCCTCGTCGCTACCCAGGTAGTGCGCCACGCCGGAGCGGGTGTTGTGGGTGCGAGCTCCACCCAACTCCTCGAGGGTGACCTCCTCACCGGTGACCGCCCGGACCACGTCGGGTCCGGTGATGAACATCTGCGAGGTGCCATCCACCATCACGATGAAATCGGTCAAGGCGGGGGAGTAAACATGCCCACCGGCAGCCGCTCCCATGATGAGCGAAATTTGCGGCACCACCCCGGACAAATGCACATTTCGCTTGAAAATGTCCGCATAAAGACCCAGGGAGACGACACCCTCTTGGATCCGCGCACCGCCGCCCTCATTGATGCCAACGACCGGACGCCCCGTCTTCAAAGCGAAATCCAATACCTTGCAGATCTTCTCGCCATAAACTTCACCGAGCGACCCGCCGAAGACGGTCACATCCTGGGAGAACACCGCAATTTCGCGCCCGTTGACCGTCCCGTAGCCGGTGACCACCCCGTCGCCGTACGGGCGGTTCTTCTCGGCTCCGAAGTTGGTATTACGGTGGCGGGCGAATGCATCGAACTCGACGAAGGAGCCCTCGTCCAACAACACATCAATGCGCTCCCGGGCGGTTTTCTTACCCTTGGCGTGTTGCCGCTCGACGGCAGCAGCGCTGCCGGCATGCACCGCCTGCTCGACCCGTCGGGTCAGATCGGCAAGTTTGGCGGCGGTGGTGTGCGGCGCTGTCTTCGCAGCACCCGGCACATCGTTGGCTCCGACCTGGGTCACCCTTGGCCCCTATTCACATGCTCGCAGTTATTGTTCGCTTCTAGATTTAGCAGATGCCGAATAGGCCAGGAAGTTAATCCTCGTTAGCAGTTTGGAGCACCCACAGATGTTTGTCTCCCAAGGTGAGCATCATCACTCACGCGAACCGGTGCGAGCAGTCGTCGTGACTGATCTCCTCAACACCGACAACTGGCAGGTGTCAACAGTTTTGCAGACCGGTTCGACGAATTCCGACCTGGCAAGATCAGCCACCAAGGGGGCGCCGGACGGCAGCGTGCTGATTGCGCAGGAGCAGTTGAGCGGAAAGGGGCGGCTGGGGCGGACCTGGACCGCGCCCGCCGGATCGGGCCTGACCATGTCGGTTTTGCTGCGTGTCCCACAGGTGCCATTGCAGCGGCGGGGGTGGATCGGGGCGATCCTGGGGCTGGCACTGGTCCGGGCATGTCTGAATATCGCCGAACTCGAGGCGCAGTTGAAGTGGCCCAATGATCTGCTGATCGACGAGCGCAAGTGCGCCGGGATCCTGGGCGAGCTGGTCGGGGATGCTCTGATCGTCGGGATGGGCTTGAATGTTTCGCTGACCCGGGCGGAGTTGCCGCGGGAGGACGCCACGTCGCTGGAACTGGCCGGGGCGGCCGTTTTGGACCGGGAGCGGCTGGCGGCCGGGATCTTGAACGAGTTTGCCGAACTGGTCGCCAGGTGGCGAGAAGCGGGCGGCGACCCGGTGACTTCCGGCATCCGGGAGCAGTATCTGCGCCACTGCGGGACGATCGGTGCTGCCGTCCGAATGGAGTTGCCGTCGGGAGAGTCCATTTTCGGAACGGCAACAGATGTGGCCGAGTCCGGCGATCTGGTGGTGCGGACGGAGCATGGCCTCCGGAGTTTTAGCGCTGCTGATGTCAAGCACCTGCGGCGTCCTGATTAGGGTTGGGTGGTGACCAGTTCCAGCGTGCTCGCGGTGTTGACCTCTCTTCGGGAGCGGGTGGACGCGGCGGCGGTGCGATCGGGGCGACGGCCCGGTGAGGTGCGGATCCTGTTGGCCACCAAGACCCAACCGGCCGAGACCATTATCGAGGCACTGCAGGCGGGCTTCACCCTGATCGGCGAGAACCGAGTGCAGGAGGTGCTGGACAAGGCGGCGGCTCTGGAGCCGTACAAACCGGAAAGTCACTTCATCGGGCACCTGCAGAAGAACAAGATCAATCAGGTGCTGCGCTACGTGAGCTGCATTGAATCGGTGGACAGTCTCGAGCTGGCCCGAAAGCTCAGCCGAGATGATCGTGTTTTGGACGTGATGATGCAGGTCAACGTTTCGGGGGAGACCAGCAAATTCGGCTTCGACCCCGAATCAGCGGCTGCTGCCGCGCGCGAGATCGCCGAGCTGCCGGGCCTGAAACTGCGCGGGTACATGACAATCGGGCTGAACTCGCCGGACCTGGGAGCGGTCAAGGCCGGGTATCTGCAATTGGCCCGTCTTCGGGATGAGGTGGCGCTGCCCGAAGCCCGCGAGCTGTCGATGGGGATGAGCGGGGATTTCGAGATCGCCATCGAAGCCGGCGCCACAATTGTGCGGCTGGGTTCAGCGGTGTTCGGGGCACGCCAACAGGTACCGTAAGCCCAGCAAAAGGACAATCCACCCAGCGTTGAGAACGAAAGGGCACCACTATGGCGTACCCGGAGCATCTGCTCGCTCGTGGCGAACAGGTGATGCTGCACAAGCATCCGACGATGAAGGTGCTGGCGTTCCCGATTCTGTGGTTCATCCTGATCATCGGTGGTGGTTTTGCTCTTGCCGCGATTCTGCGAAATGACTCCAACCATCAGCTGTGGTGGATCATCATCGCTGCCGTCGGCGTCATCCTGCTGTTCTTGCTCTCGGTGGTCCCGTTCGTCAAATGGCGCAGCGAGCACTTCGTCATCACCAATGTGCATGTTTTCTTCCGGACGGGTTTCTTCAAGCGCCGCGAACATCAGATTCCGCTCGGCCGGATCCAGAACCTGGAGACCAATGTCAGCTTCTGGGGCCGCATTTTTGGTTATGGCGATCTCACGGTCGAATCCGCGGCCGACCAGCCGTTGGCCTTCTACAACGTGGCTGCGATCACCAAGGTACAAAGCCTGCTGAATCAGTTGATCGATGACGACCGCAATCGTGGCGATGGACTTACCGATTCGAATCGGTTCAGCCGGGCCAAGTCTGCTGACGAAGTGCCGGCCGATGAGCCCCTACCGCCGCGTCGGCGTGACCGGCCCGACCACTGACGATGACGCGTCTACCGGCAACAGTGCCGATACCCGGGTTGCCGACCCGGGTGCAGATCACCGAAATGGGTGCGCGCGATGGGTTGCAGAATGAAAAACTCCCCATCGCAACAGATATCAAGCTCGAGTTCATCTCCAGGCTGGCCGCCGCCGGACTTGGCGAGATCGAGGCGACCAGCTTCGTCCACCCCAGGTGGGTGCCGCAGCTTGCCGACAGCGATGTCTTGTTTGCCCAACTTCCGGTTGGTCCGCCCGTCCGGTACTCGGCTTTGGTACCGAATCTGGGTGGACTCGAGCGGGCACTGAAGGTCGGGGTACAACGTATCGCCGTTTTCGGTAGCGCAACCGAGACCTTTGCCCAAAAGAATTTGGGCCGCGGTTACGAGGAACAGTTCCAGATGTTCGCCCCGGTGGTCACGCAGGCCCTGGCCAACGGCATGACCGTTCGGGCCTACCTCTCGATGTGCTTCGGTGACCCGTGGGAGGGGCCGGTTCCGATCGATCGGGTGGTCACTGCCGGTCGACGCATGCTGGAACTGGGATGCGACGAACTGTCCATCGGTGACACCATCGGGGTGGGCACGCCCGGACACGTGACGGCTCTGTTGACCGCCTTCGTGGCGGCCGGTGTTCCGCTGGATCGGTTGGGTGTTCATTTTCATGACACCTACGGTCAGGCCTTGGCCAATACGCTTGCCGCGCTTTGGGTTGGCATCACGAAAATCGACGCCAGCGCCGGCGGTCTTGGTGGCTGTCCGTACGCCAAATCTGCCACCGGTAATCTGGCCACCGAGGACCTGATCTGGATGTTGGACGGACTTGGCATTCATCATGGGGTGGACCTGGATTTGTTGGTGCGGACCAGTGTCTGGATGGCCCAAAAACTATCTCGCCCATCACCTTCGGCGGTGGTGCGCGCACTGGGCGGAACGCCGGGCGGCGAAGCCACGTCTGTTAATCACCATTAACATGAGTTAGCGTAGGGACATGGTCAGCGAAGATCCAGTCACTCCCGATGTTTCCCATGAGGCGCAGCTCCGCGAGCGGATCCTGGCCGGCGGCGCCCCGAAATACCATCAATCGAACTCCGCCAAGGGCAAACTCTTTGCCCGCGAACGGATTTCCTACCTGGTCGAGGAAGGATCCTTCATCGAGGACGGGCTGTTCGCCAACGCCCTCGACGAGGGTCTACCGGCCGATGGGGTGATCACCGGGACCGCCAAGATCAACGGCCGTCGAGTGTGCCTGATGGCAAATGATTCCACTGTCAAAGCCGGCTCCTGGGGCGCGCGCACGGTGGAAAAGATCATTCGGATCATCGAACGGGCCTATGCCACCTCCGTACCGATGATCTATCTGGTCGACTCGGCCGGAGCTCGCATCACCGATCAGGTCGACCTGTTTCCCGGCCGCCGTGGCGCCGGCAAGATCTTTCACAACCAGGTGAGGGCCTCCGGGGTGATCCCGCAGGTCTGTGCGTTGTTCGGGCCGAGCGCGGCCGGCGGCGCCTACATCCCGGCGTTCTGCGACATCGTGATCATGGTGGACAAGAACGCCTCGATGTATTTGGGCAGCGACCGCATGGTCGAAATGGTGACCGGCGAGAAGACCACCCTGGAAGAGATGGGCGGCGCCAAGATGCACACCAGCGTCTCCGGTGTTGGACATTTGTTGGTCGCCAACGAGAACGAGGCGCTGGATCAGGTGGTTCGGTACTTGAGCTACCTGCCGGACAACTTCGAACAGCACCCGCCGGTCCTCGAGGCGAGAGAGTCAGGCAAGGGTGATCTGCGCGCATTGGTGCCCGGCTCCGAGCGACAGGCCTTCGATATGCGGCGGTACGCCAAGGCACTCCTGGACGCCGACACCTATTTCGAGATTCATCCGAGTTGGGCTCGAGAACTGACCGTGGGATTTGGGCGGTTGGACGGCGAGGTGGTGGGAATCGTCGGAAACAATTCGATGTTCAAAGGCGGTGTGCTGTTCGTTGATTCAGCGGACAAGGCAGCGCATTTTGTTCAACTGTGCGACGCGTTCAACATTCCGCTGATCTTCCTCTCCGATGTACCCGGATTCATGGTCGGTACGGCGGTGGAACGCCAAGGCATCATCCGCCACGGCGCCAAGATGATCTCGGCGATCTGCGAGGCGACGGTGCCGAAAATCTGCGTGGTGGTCCGCAAGGCCTACGGCGCCGGTTTGTACGCCATGGCCGGGCCCGGCTTCGAGCCCGATGCCACGATTGCACTGCCGACCGCCAAGATCGCCGTGATGGGCGCGGAGGCAGCGGTGAACGCGGTGTATGCCAATAAGATTGCCGCGCTCCCCGAGGATCAGCGCGCCGACTTCGTCGCAGCCCGTCGAGCGGAGTACGAAATCGATATCGACACCGTCCGACTCGCGGCTGAATTGGTGGTCGACACCATCGTCGAACCGGAGGATCTGCGAGCCGAACTCATCGGCCGGATCGGAGCGGCCCGGACGAAGGATCGAAGCTTTTCCCGACGTCGCCACGGGGTGACGCCCGTCTAGGAGCCGTTGAGAACGTAGGCTGACCGCTGTGATGACAGTTCTTCTTGCCGAGGACGACCCGGCTATCTCCGAACCGTTGGCCCGCGCCCTGGAACGGGAGGGTTACGCCGTTCTCACCGCTTCCGATGGGCAGACCGCGCTCGATCTGGCGCTGGTGCGCGAGATCTCGCTGGTGATACTGGATATCGGGCTACCGATCTGGGATGGTCTGGATGTTTGCCGACGGATTCGGGAGGCCGGTAAGAGCACCCCGGTGCTGATGCTGACCGCTCGCACCGATGAGGCCGACTTCGTGGTGGGGCTCGATGCCGGCGCCGACGACTATGTTGCCAAGCCATTTCGACTCGGCGAGCTGCTGGCTCGGGTGCGGGCGTTGCTGCGTCGACGCAGCCCGGAGGTCTTGGAGGTGGGCGGCGTCCGAATGGATCTGGCGGCCCGGATCGTCTCCCTGGACGGCGTCGAGATCGGTTTGGCCAACAAGGAATTCGAGTTGTTGCGGCTCCTGTTGAGTCGGGCCGGTGAAGTGGTCACCCGGGAGGAGATCCTGGACGAAGTATGGGCTGACCCGGCGATGAAGGCGTCCAAGACTTTGGATATGCACATGTCGTGGCTGCGCCGAAAACTTGCCAATGCCGAGAAACCGGCCAACGAAAATACTTCCGGTACCATCGCCGAGGTCGACAAGCCGGATCTGGACCATCGAATCGCCACCGTCCGTGGTCTGGGCTTCCGCTTCAACGTCGGCTGAGAACACCGATGCGTCTGCGGTTGCTGCGCTCCATCGTGTTGGTGATCGTGGCTACCGTGCTGGCCCTCGGGCTGCCGCTGGGCATCGTGTCCTGGCGGCTGGTCGACGATCTGGTGCACAGCAGCATCACCGCCCAACTCGAGTCCATCAACGCGTCGCTGAACGCCCAGCAGATGGGCTCCGGTTCGATAGATCTGAATCAGGTGGCGGTGGCGATACCGGCCGGTTGGCGGCTGGAATATCAGCTCGCCGGGCAACCGCCGGTGGCAGTAGGGGCGCCGGCCTCGGAGCACATGGTCAATTCTTATCTGACCAGTGTCAGTGACGGCACACTGACGCTGTACAGCCCGAACACCCAACTTCGCAACGAGCAGTTCCTCGCGATCGGGCTGGTGTTGCTGGCGGTGCTGATCTCGATTGTCGTCGGGGTGGGGGTGGCCCTGATCACGGCTCGACGGCTGACCAACCCGCTCTCGGAACTGGCCAACCGGGCCGCGCGCCTGGGAGCCGGTGACTTTCGAACCTTCAAACAGCGCTACCAGGTAGCCGAACTCGACCGGGTTGCCGATGTACTGGATTCATCGGCCTCCGATATCTCTGAGCTGCTTCGCCGGGAGCGAGACCTGGCCAGCGATATCTCCCACCAGCTGCGGACCAGGCTGACCGGTTTGCAGTTGCGGCTGGACGAACTGGCCGAACATCCGGATGCAGCGGTGCGGACCGAGGTCACCGCGGCATTGGAACAAACCGACCGTCTGGTCAACATAGTCAACGATCTGCTGGCAAACGCGCGATCCCAGCGGGCTGCCGGAGCTGCCGAGATCGTGCTGACGGCCGAGCTGGCCGAAATTGAGAACGAGTGGAGTGCAAGCTATTCCGCTGCCGGGCGGGTGGTCCGGATCGAGTGTCCGGATGGGGTCACGGTGCGGGCCACCGGGGTCCGGTTGCGGGAGGCGCTGGGTGTGTTGTTGGACAACGCGCTCTCCCACGGCGCCGGTGAGGTGCTGATCAGAGTGCGGCCGGACCATCCGTTGGTCCTGGTGGAGATTTCCGATCAGGGACCGGGAATCCCGGAAGGGCTGGCCGGGCACATCTTTGATCGAGGGGTGTCCGGGGCGTCATCCTCCGGACTCGGTTTGGCCCTGGCCAGGGCATTCATCGAGGCCGACGGCGGACGATTGGAGCTGCGACGGGCTCGCCCGCCGGTGTTCGGTGCGTTCCTGGTAAATGCGGTAACGGATTAAAGTCCGGCCGGCTTGGCTTTGGGGGTTTCGTCTTGGACGACGCCGTCCTGCTCGGCGGTGCTCAGGTCCAGGAATACCCACTTCTTGTAGGCCCAATAACGGAAAGCCATCGCGATGATGGTTCCGATGATGTTGCCGGCGACGAAGTTCGAGATCGAGACGAACTGCTGGGTGTATTCGGGGGTGTTCAGGCCGAACACGTACAACGAAAGGCCAAGGGGGAGCAGATTCAGTCCGAGACCGATCCCGTTGAACAGGAAGAACAGCATCGCTTCGTGGTGTCGTTCGCGCCCACCGCGCTGGCTGAAGGACCATTCACGGTTCAACACGTAGTTGATGATCATCGCCACCAGGACCGCGATGAGTTTGGCGGTCAGCGGCTTGGACATCAGGACGGTGTGACTCAGGAGCAGGAAAATACCGCTGTCGATGATCCAGGTGGTGCCGCCGACGATCAGGAACTTGGCGAACTGCCGATACTTCTCCGGCAGGACGGCCCGGACGCGGTCAAGAAGAGTCACCGGGTCAGTGTAAAGGTCAAGGCTTGGAGCGAAGGGCGATCTTGGTGTGGGCTTGCTGTCAGCCGGTGGCCAGGCCGGTTGCCGGGATTTGGCTAGCTCTCATGATGAGGACTGGCCCTACCCAGAGACCGTCACCGTTCGGCCGGTCGGTTTTGGGTGCATCAGGGAAAACTTCCGGCCCCGGCATGTTCCATAACTGCATTGCCTGGGCTGTCCCGACCGGCGGCGCCGGCGGCGGCAAGATAATGTTCGTCAGGATGTCAAAGCCAGTACTGCGTTTCTTCGAGTCTCTGCCCCAAATTTGATCGGTGAGCGTGGTTGCGACTGAGCCCTTTTCGTCGATAAAGACCAAGCTTTTTTTGGACCAGGGATCTGCCGCCCACAACGTGATCCAGGCGGCGACGACTGCTCCGGGGGCTGCCTCGGCGATTGTCACTTTCTGCGTCTTTAAATCTGTTGTCAGGCTGTGTGGTGTTTGGACGCCGGAGTAATACAGATCGCGGTCTGCATTCCCCTTGTCCATCCAGATAACGGTCAATGACCATCCGGCATAGGCGGTGCCGCCCACCGTTATAGTTCCTGAATCGAGCGGTTCGAGCCAGATACTATTTTTCTCCAACTTCAGGTACTCGGCGACATCGGCCGAATATACGAATGGTGCGCAGGTAGTGGCCAGTGGGCACAGGACTCTCGTCCCGACAATTCCATCCGGTTTGACCCCGGCACTATTAATCGCGACCCCATTTACCCAGACCTTTGCATTTTGGAGACTATCCGGGGAGGCGGCGGAGTTAGCCGACCACGTGAGTTCGGCCCGCAGGATTGTTGCCGTGCCCGGTATTGAGACAGTTCGTTGGTAGTTGGGCTCTTTGCTGGGATAAATCTTCTCCAACTGGCCGCATTTGGCTCGTTCAATGTCTGGGGCGGAACAGCGGAGTGTTTCGGCACCAACGGAAATACCGCTGAACGGACCAGTGATATGGATCGGACCGCCGGGAGCAAGTGCATTGACCACAATTGGCACGAGAGCCGGGAGTGAGCGCCCGCTGACGCCCGCCACAAGTGTGACGTTTCCTCCGGCAGTCGGCAGCACAGCTGCCCGTAAATTGATTCGGCTCACTTGACCGAATTCGTCCGGCAAACAGGTGACCAACACCGAGTCAAGGGTGCAGTTACCTTCGGTCACTCCCGTAACAAGAATGCCATCACTGCTGGTAGGGATGGTAAATGGCCCTGGATGCGTAGAATCTAACGCGGTCTCAACACGGAGCGCGATTTCAATATTTGAACCTGCGACAACGGGGCCACCGGGTTCAACCTCGAACTTGGAATAGCCGGGCACGACTACTACCGGAAAAGGATCGAAGGTCGTGCCGGCAACGGTCAGGATGACACTCCCGTCTACCGCTGTCGGAAGCACGTCGAGTACCAGCGACAGGGTGAGGGTCGCGCCCCCCTCGACAGCGGGAAGTGCGCAGACACTGTCTGCGCAAGCTAACGGATCGTCGGCGACTGCGGTCCGGAAGGCGATTCCAGGAACCCGCAAGCCATTTGGTAGGACGGTTACCGAAGCCAGGATGACCCCGTCACCGACGACCTGCACGGTCTGTTCACCGGCCACTGATGGTTTCTGCCCGGCGTTGGTGATGGTCACCTGAATGACAGGGCTGGCACCCGCCGTCAGGTTCGTTGGCAGCGTCGGGGGGCTGACCTGGATATCTGCCTCGGTGAGCGGTTGGTCTGTGGGCGGGTCCGTTGGTGGTTCGGTAGGCAGATCCGTCGGTGGTTCGGTGGGCGAATCCGTCGGCGGGGTGGTGACCGGGGAACTCATGGTCGGGGGGCTGCCGGCGGTGCCCGTCGGAACAGCCGGGGTGCTGGGAGTGACGGGCGCGCTGGTCGATGTGCCGGGCGCGGCCGGGTTCTGGCCGGTACCCGGCGGCAGCGTAGGTGCCACCGGGTTTGATCCGGAAGCGTTGTTACCCGACGTGGCGGATCCTGCAGCGCTCGTGCCGGGGGAGTTGGCCGCGGTGTTTGCTGCCGTAGCGCTGCCGTTCGTCCCAGCACCATCTGCTCCCGCTGCATCGGTACCGGCTGCTCCGTTATCGCCTGCCCCGGGCAGGTCGGCGCCGGATGCTCCGCCGGAACCGTCGGCGCCGGCTGCACCAGAGCCGCCTGCGCCCGTACTGTCGGCGCCAGCTGCGCCAGCTGCGCCGGTTCCGTTGCCGCCCGCACCGTTATCGCCCGCACCATTACCGCCGGCTCCAGTTCCACCGGCCCCGGCGCCGTTGGTCCCGGCCCCGCCGGTCCCGATCGCGGGAGCCTGATCGGCCAGATCGTTGGTGCCGGGGGCCTCGGTGTTGCCGGTCAGTGCGATGACCAGGGCGACCACCACGGCG